>NZ_VRVF01000096.1:0-13302 GCF_008040045.1 Methylobacterium sp. WL8
CGCGTTTAGCCGGTTCCCCGGCGTCCCGCGGTGCCGGGCCCGGAACGCGGGCGTCGGCGCCGATTTGGCGTCGCGGCTGGTTCGATCGTAGCCACACAACGCGGGGCAGGAGGCCAAAGCCTCGAACAGCCGCCACGCTGCCGACCGCCCCGTCGATCACCGGGCCGGCTCCTGACGGCGGCACCGGGACGAAACGCAGCCCCGGCGCCGTGCAGCGCGTGATAGGGTTATAGGCATGTTATAGGACTTTTGTCAAGATCAATTTCTAATCTGTATTTTGTCGATTTCGAAAAATTAGCTCAGAGATATCAAAATCAGATTTATTTCTGAAGGTCGCCATTATATGCAATTGTTACTGGGTTATTTATAATTCACTCCGCGTCATTTTTTCCAATCGACGCCGCAGTATTTACAATTCGTGCAGTATTAAATAATTGAGCCGCGGTGGCAGGCGCAACTAGCAACGCGTAACACATAGCCCAATATCCCAAAAAGTTGAATCCTACCCAGGCATAGGCTTGACAGAAAATTCCCATAAAAATCGCAAGCGTTTGAACTAATACAAAATGGTAAAATGAGGCGACAATTTTGACGAAATATGATTGTTTCTTACCTTCTTCGCTCAGATAAGTAAAAATTTTTGAGCCAGCGAATGCGAGCATAATTGCCATCCCACCCATCGAAAACCCGAGCAGGTTTGGTAAGATACTAGTAGGCATGGATGCCCAGACTCGATTACCATCGTTATCTAGCTTGATCCAAACCGGATAGGTTACAACTGTGAACGCAAACGCTAGCCATAAATAAATTGATTTTAAAAACTCAGACCATCCTCCATAAGCCTCCCAGTATAACTTTATTGGCTTAAGTGCTGGGAAATGGAGCCAACCAGTCGCGGGCGACGCCGATCGCTGTATCCACCGTGGTAGACTGAGAGTCGATCCGAGCAGTCTGCTTTTGGGGGTACTGCTTGGTCGAAATGGAAATCTTTTCCTCTCCATCCCTACCTTCTCCCCTTGAGTAGCCATGCCGTAGTGAGGCTTCGCCCTGAGCTTTTATTTGATCATCGGCCTTCAAGCCTTTGTGTGCACTTGAGGCGGTATAGACTGTGAGTTGGCGACTTGCTCTTATTTTTTCAAGCCGCTCGATTATTGCATCAGCGTCTTCAGTGTTGTCGTCAGAATTTGGCACGCTCACAAGTATCTCAAGTTTTCTAAGATTTTTTATGGCATATATTTTCTCTAACGCTGAAGAATCGACTAGTAGGTCCACCTCAACGTAGGCTGGCTTAGTGAGTTCGAAACGAAGAGCGCCAAGAGTTTTTTCATCGAAAAGTGCCCTAAACAAACGCTCAGCGCTGGAAGGGGCAAGAGTACGCCCCTCATCATTCCGAGATTCAAAAACCAGAATATGATCTTTTTCACGAAAGACGTAATTAAATCTTTGCCAGTGGAAACCAGTATTCGCCGGAATACTAATCTTAGCTTTTTGCTCTTCGTCCGGCTTTTGCATCAACAAGGTATCAATGATCCGCTCATTCGGATCAATTTCAGTCCAGGAATATACACTTCCCCAGAATACGCCATTTGATGACGCAGAAGGTTTGGTTATAGCTGCTGTCTTTTCACCAAAATAATTGATCCGACGTCCTGCGACACGCTCAAAAAGCTCTCTGTAGATCCCCTTTACGTGGGGATGAGCGCTAACATTGAGTGCGTGGTACTCCAAAATCGCCATCGCGACCTCCCTAATAAGGAAAGTCGTACTACGCCCCGTTGAATAGATGCAACGAGATTTCCTATCGCTTAGAGAGTTTTCTACACCCTAATGGAAATTTTGCCAGTGCCGGAGTTGAGAGGCATCTACCAGCCAAGACGATACCTCGGCTCAGCACTTTATTCCGCCACCATTACCTTCCCCCGAACCCCACGCACCTCAACCCGCACCCGCTCCGCCTCCTCCTCAGCCCGGCGCAACGCCGCCCGCGCGGCATCCGCCTCGCGCTGCCGGTTCCAGAGCGCGGCGTAGACCCCGTCCTGGTCGAGCAGCGCGGCGTGGGTGCCGCGCTCGACGATGACGCCCTTGTCGAGGACCAGGATCTGGTCGGCGTCGACCACCGTCGAGAGGCGGTGGGCGATGACGAGGGTGGTGCGGCCGCGGGCGATGCGGTCCAGGGCGTCCTGGATCTGCGATTCGGTGAAGCTGTCGAGGGCCGAGGTGGCCTCGTCGAGGACGAGGATCGGCGGCCCCTTCAGGATGGTGCGGGCGATGGCGACGCGCTGCTTCTCGCCGCCCGACAGTTTTAGGCCGCGCTCGCCGACGGGGGTGTCGTAGCCCTCCGGCAGGGATTCGATGAAGCGGTCGATCTGGGCGAGGCGCGCGGCCTCCCGCACCTCGGCCTCGGTCGCCTCCCAGCGGCCGTAGCGGATGTTGTAGCCGATCGTGTCGTTGAACAGCACCGTGTCCTGCGGCACCATCCCGATCGCCGCGCGTAAAGAGTCCTGGCGGATGGCGGCGATGTCCTGCCCGTCGATGGTGATGCGGCCGGCTTGCGGCTCGTAGAACCGGAACAGAAGGCGCGAGAGCGTCGACTTGCCGGCGCCCGAGGGGCCGACGATCGCCACCGTCTTGCCCGACGGCACCGCGAAGGAGACGCCGCGCAGGATCGGCCGGTCCGGGTTGTAGGCGAAGTGCACGTCCTCGAAGCGCACCTCGGCCGGGCCGGGGACGAGGGCCGGCGCGTTCGGACGGTCCGCGATCTCCGGGTTGCGGTGGAGGATGCGGAACATGTCGTCGATGTCGATGAGCGCCTGTTTGATCTCGCGGTAGATCATGCCCATGAAGTTCAGCGGCATCGAGAGCTGGACCAGCATGGTGTTGGCGAGCACGAACCCGCCGATGGTGGTGCGCCCGGCCAGGATGTCGCGGGCGGCGAGCCACATCACCGCGGTCATGCCGAGGGTGAAGATCAGCGCCTGGCCGGCGTTGAGCACGGCCAGCGACACGTAGGTCTGCGTCGAGGCCTTTTCGTACTTCGCCATCGCGCCGTCGAAGCGCTGGGTCTCGCGGGTCTCCGCGCCGAAATACTTCACGGTCTCGTAGTTCAGCAGCGAGTCGACCGACTTGCTGTTGGCGTCGGTGTCGGACTCGTTCATGCGGCGGCGGATCGCGATCCGCCACTCGGTCGCCTTGTAGGTGAAGCCGAGATAGGCCGCGACCATCACGAACACGACGGCCGAGTAGGTCCAGTCGAACTCGTAGGCCAGCACGCCGAGCACCAGCGCGAACTCGACGATGGTCGGCACCAGCGTCAGAACCATCAGGCGCGACAGCTCCTCGATGCCCGAGCGCCCGCGCTCCAGCACCCGCGTCAGCCCGCCGGTCTTGCGCTCGAGGTGGAAGCGCAAGCTGAGCTGGTGCATGTGCTGGAAGGTCTTCAGCGCCAGGCGCCGCACCGCGTGCATCGCCACCTTGGCGAACAGCCCGTCGCGCGCCTGCGTCAGCCCCGCCATCAGGATGCGCGAGGCGCCGTAGATCGCGATCAACGCCATCGGCGCCGCGAAGATACCGGTGGGGAGCGTGCCCTCCTTGCCGCCGACCGCGGCCACCAGCGCGTCGGTGATCCACTTGAAGGTGAAGGGCGTGACCATCGTCACGAGCTTGGCCACCAGCAGCAGCCCGAACGCCAGGAAGACCCGCCGCTGCAGGTCCGGCCGGCCGTAGGGCCACAGGTAGGGCCACAGCCGGCGATAGGTGGCGACGAGGCCCGGGCGCGCTTCGGGCGCCGGCTCGGGGGTGGGTGTCATGCGAAAGGGTCCGGGAGGTGCGTCGCCCGCCATATAGACACGCCGCCCACCCGGCACACCCGCCGCGACCGCGGGGCGGCGCGGCGTGGATGGATCGCGCCCTTCCCTCCCCCTCTCTGGGGAAGGGGAAGCGCGGCGGACCGTCAGCCGTTCTTGCCGGCCTTGTCCTTACCCTCGCCCGGCAGCACGAAGATCTGGCCGGGGTAGATCAGGTCCGGGTTGCGGATCTGCTGCTGGTTGGCGTCGTAGATCACCGTGTAGCGGTCGCCGGCGCCGTAGGTGCGGCGGCTGATCTGCCACAGGCTGTCGCCGCGGATGATCTTGGCCGTGTTCACTTCGGCGACGAACACGCCCGCCGCGGCGTCGGGCCGTGGCGGCTCGATCGCGGCGGGCGTCCGCGCGACGGCTCCCGGCGCGGGCGGCTGGGCCGGCGCCGCCGGGCGCGCTACTGTCGGCGCCTCGGGCGCAGCGGAGCGCGCGGCCGAAGCCGCCGACGGGGCAGCCGGCGTGGTGGAGACGCGGGCCTCGGCGTGCGTTTCAGGCGCCGGCTTGGCGGGCGCGGAGCCGACGGGCGCGGGCTTGTCCGGCGCAGGTCTGGTCGGCGCGGCGTTCGCGGCGACGCGGGCCGGTTCCGGCACCGAGAACGGCACCTCGGCGCGGCCGCGCACCTTGCCCGAGACCGCGTCGACCTGGTCGACCCGCACCATGTAGTCGCCCGGCTTCACGCCGCGGCCGATCGTGAAGGTGACCTTGCCGTCGGCCCCGACGCTGGCCGGCGCGATCAGCGTGTCGTTGAGGTAGAGCCGCACCGTCGCCCCGGGCGAGGCCTGGCTGGTGACGAACAGCCGCCCGCCCTCCTGCGCGTCCACGCTGACGATCTTGACGGGGGCGTTCGTCGCGGATGTGTCCGGCGTCGTCTTCGCGGCCGTCGCCGCCTTGCCCGGCGCCGCGCCGCTTCCGGCGCCGTCCTTGCCGGACGAGACTTTGCCGGGTGCGACTTGGCCCGGCACCGCCTGGCCCGGCACCGCCTTGCCCGCCACGTCCTTACTCGCGACGCCCTTGCTCGCGACATCCTTACCCGGCGACGCCTGACCCGGCCCGGCCGGCGACCCTTGCGCGGTCGGCGCGTCGGGCTGCGACAGCACCACCGTCGGCTTGTCCGGCGCGATCAGCGCCACCAGCGGCTTCTCGGTGCGCGAGGGCGAGACCGCCACCGCGACGCTGTCCGCCGAGCGGGTCTCGCGGCCCTCGGCCGTGGTCGAGCGCAGCACGATCTCGCTGTTGCCCGCGGGCAGGGCCGGCGGCACGATCGCGAACTGCCCGTTGGGGTCGGCCAGCGCCTTGGCCACCGCCTTGCCGTCGACCAGGAGCTCCACGACGGTGTCCGGCGCGCCGCGTCCGGCCACCACCGACTCGCCGTTGGGCTCGACGCGGACGATATCGAACTTGAGCGCGGCCGGGGCGTCGGCCCGGGGGGCCGGCTCGGCCGCGGGCGCCGCCGCGCCGGGCTTGTCCTCGCCGTTGCCCATGCCGGCATCCGGCGCCAGGGCGCCCACCGCGCCGGGCGCCGGGTCGGTGCCGGCCAGGCGCGCGGGCTTCCACGCGTCGAGCCCGCCGAACAGGGCCGCCACCAGCCCGAGCCCGATGAACAGGCCCAGGACCGCCAGAAACACGCCGCGCCGCAACTCCGCCGTCATGGCGCTCCATCCCCCGTCGACACCGTGCCCGGCCGCCGGGACTTTCGAGACCCGTTTTCGCGAAAAACCGTCGACTGTCCCGCCCATCTTACCGTACATGTCCGGGAGACCAAGCCGCCGCGCCGACGCGCCGACGAATTCCCGTCGCGATCAGCAGTTTGGCACCGATTTCGCCCCTGCCCGCGGGCGGTCTGCCGATCAGAGGCCCGGACCGGCGGCTCATGACGATGACCCTTGATACATGACGACCTTGGATGAAGGAGGCCGGATGGCGCCGGTGAAGACGGTCTGTGTCTATTGCGGCTCCGGCTTCGGCGGGGACCCGGCGTTCCGGCAGGCGGCGGAGACGCTCGGCGCCGCGCTCGCGGCCGCCGGGCTCGACCTCGTCTACGGCGGCGGCGACGTCGGCCTGATGGGCACGGTCGCCCGCGCGGTGCTGGCCGGGGGCGGGCGCGTCACCGGCATCATCCCCGACTTCCTGAAGTCGCGCGAGCACATGCTCGACGCCATCCAGGAGACGATCGTGGTCGGCGACATGCACACCCGCAAGCGCCTGATGTTCGAGCGCTCGGACGCCTTCGTGGCGCTCCCCGGCGGCATCGGCACCCTGGAGGAGCTGGTGGAGCAACTCACCTGGGCGCAGCTCGGCCGGCACCGCAAGCCGATCCTGCTCGTCGAGGTGAACGGGTTCTGGAAGCCGCTGCTCACCCTGTTCGACCACATGCGCGCCCACGGCTTCATCCGCGAGGGGCTCGACCTCAACTACGTCGTCGCCGAGGGCGCCGACGCGGTGGTGCCGACGCTCCAGTCCGAGAGCCGCCGCCTCGGCGACGACCCGGCCGCCGAGCGCTTCGTGACCGAGCGGCTTTGAGGAGCTAAGGGTATCGGCACTGGCCCTTCCCTCCCTCCTCTGCCGGCAGGGCGATCGCAGATGGCGACTTGCTCGTCGAACACCCACTGGCAGCACCACATCCTCCCGGGGCCGCGCGGCGGAGCCCGGGATCCGGACACGCTAGTCGAGCCGGACTTCCCAGCGTCGGCGGTTCTGGATTCCGGGCTCGCCTTCGGCGCCCCGGAATGACGGTGCGGTGCCATCTGTGATGACGTTCCTCCGCGGAAGAGGGGCGGTCGTCTGAGAACTCGGCGGCTTAGGAAGCCGAACCAAGCACGGGTTCCCCCTCTCCCCGTGGGCGAGGAGAGGCCCGACTGCACCTCGTCGTGCAGGCGGGAAGCTGAGGCGAAACCGAAGCGAGGGTGAGGGGGTGCGGACGGAGGAGCCTCTTCCGTTCGCGCCCCCTCAACGTCGGCTGCCGCCCCGCTTTGCCGACGACGAGGTCGGCAAAGCCCTCGCCCCGCGCGCGGGGCGAGGGGATGCGCGCGAAGCGGACCGCCAGACGCGGGGATGTGTGAAGCGTGTCGCTCTCAGCGAAGGGCGTGACCCCTCTGGATCCGGCACGCCCCTCATCCCGACCTTCTCCCCTGGGAGAAGGAGCCGCAATGCGCATCGCATGCCGTGCCCGGCGTCTCCGTGTCGAAATATTGAATTCAAATGGGATGGCGCTGCGTCAGTGATCGGCGCGTCAAACCTTCCCCGGACGCGACCTGATCGGACGTTCGCCAATCAAAATTCTGTGTTCGTGCCGCTGATTCGCAATGCCGACAACAACCAGAAATGAAGACGACCTAACCCGGCCTGGTTTTTGCTACATTCGGCGGCGACCAAGACGCGGAGCAGCCATGACCCTCCCGGGGATCGATCGAGGCCGGCGTACCCGCGGAGGCGCGCGATGAACGCGGCGGCACGACCGGCGACGCTTGCCAATTCCGCCACACCCCCGGCGGCGCGATCCGAGCGGTTCGGCCTCGCCTACCGCCTCGGCCTGCCGATCGTGCTCTGGGTGCTGTTCGCCAACGGCGCCACGCATTACCGCGACCGGCACATCGTACCCGCGATCGGCCTGCGCGAGGTGGTGGAGGCCGAGGTGGCGAGCCGGCTATGCCCGGGCCTGCGCCTCGACGACGCAAGCTTCCGGCGCTTCTCCCAGGACCACGGCATCAACCATTCCGACCTCTACCAGAAGCGCTCGGTCTGGCTGCGCAAGGACGCGGACGCGCTGGAGCGCGACCTGCGCGCCGACCCGGAGGGCGGCTGCCGGCACATGCTCGACCTCTACGGCCGCGACGGCCCCGCGCCGCACCTTCTGGCGGTCCGCTGATCCCGGTTCGGCGGCGCCGTCAGGCCGCCGGTCGAGGGTCATCTCCGCGGCCCCATGCAGGATGCAGCGGCCCTTGCCGGAGGTCTTGGCGGCGTAGAGCGCCTGGTCGGCGCGCAGCATCATCTCCGCGAGTCCCATTTCGTTCGAGGCGTCCTCGTTCCGCACGACGCCGACGCCGACCTGCGCCAGAACGCCCTCGCCGATGCGGTAGGGCTCAGCGATCGCCGCGACGATTCCGGCGCCGAGCCGGTGCGCTTCCCGCTCGTCCAGCGATCCGGCGAGCAGCAGGAACTCGTCGCCCCCGAGGCGGCAGGCCGTGGCGCCGGGGCCGGCCTACCTCGCGCAGCAGGGCGTCGCCGGCCGCGTGCCCGAGGCGGTCGTTGACCTGCTTGAAGCCGTCGAGGTCGAGGTAGAACAGGTTCGCTCGGCGCCGGTCGCCTGCAGCGCCTCGAACGCCTCCTCCAGGCCGCGGCGGTTGACGAGTCCGGTGAGGGGGTCGGTGATCGAGCGGCCGTGGCTCTCCGGCTCACCGAGGATCGCCTGCACGGTCACCGCCGGGTGATGGCGCAGGATGCCCAGGTTCATCAGGATGAAGGCGGTGGTCTGCACCGCGATCAGCGGCAGGAACGCGACATGCGCTGCCAGGAACGTGGCCTTGTCGCTCATGTCGACGATCAGGATCTGCGCCATCGCATAGCGCGGAGCCGCGAAATTCCGGCCGACGATCCCGCTGATCGCCCCGAGGCCCGACGCGAGCACGACGATCGACATCACCGTGTCGTCGGACGCGACGGCGAGGCGATGGTGGCGCCCTGCAGGCAGGTCCAGAGCAGGCCGGTGGCGAAGACCGGCCCGGACGGCGCGCCGACTCGCCGCAACAGCACAGGGCGGAGGGCCAGCAACAGCAGGTCGAGGAACGCGATGACCGCGAAGACCGCGAAGACCGCCTGGTCCGACCGTAAATACGCGACACCGGCCACCGCGATGGTGTTGACGGCGCCGACGACGAGGGGGTCCTTGGACGTGAAGAACCCGGCGCGTAGGCGCTGCTCGACCGTGTCCGGCAGATCGGAACCGATCTCGGCGAGCTAACGCAGGACGCGATTTCGAGGCGCAGGGTACATCGTCGTGGCCTGGTTCGGGTGCTGAGAAGACCGCACCCGGCAACACTAGGACCAGACAGTGGAGATTCTATTCAGTCGGATCGGACGTTCGTCTCGTTCGCCGACGAAACTCCAGGGACTTTCACTACCCGATAATACAACTCAAAGTCTTTATTACAAGATGCTGACGACGTCTTCGACAGGATGGATCACGCCATCGCGTCGCTGGAGCCGGCCGGGGTGCGGGCCTAGACCACGCTCCAGGTCGTGCCGTCCTTGCCGTCCTTCACCGCGACGCCCATCGCCGCCAGCGCGTCGCGGGCGCGGTCCGAGGCGGCCCAGTCCTTGGCGGCCCGCGCCGCGGCGCGATCCGCGATCAGCGCCTCGATCGCCGCCACGTCGAGGCCGGAGGCCGCGACGGTGGCCTGGTCGCGCTCCGAGCGGGTCCGGTCGAGGAGGCCGAGCAGGTTCGCCCCGGCCCGGAGTTGCGCGGGGTCGTCGAGGCGGTGGATCTCGGCGAGCGCCGCGGCGGTGTTGAGGTCGTCGAGCAGCGGCTCGAGCACCGAATCCGGTGCCTCGGCGGCGGGGGCGGCGTCGCCGACGGCGCCGTACCAGCGGTCGAGCATCCGCCGCGCCTCCTCGAGGCCGCGCAGCGTCCAGTCGATCGGCTGGCGGTAGTGCGACTTCAGCATGGCCAGCCGCACGACCTCGCCGGGCCAATCGTTCAGCACCGCGCGCAGGGTGACGAAGTTGCCGGCCGACTTCGACATCTTCTCCCCCTCCACCTGGAGGAAGCCGTTGTGCAGCCAGGTGTTGGCCATCACCGGCGTGGAAAAGCAGCAGCGGGACTGCGCCACCTCGTTCTCGTGGTGGGGGAAGATCAGGTCGATGCCGCCGGCATGGATGTCGAAGGTCTGACCGAGGTGGCGCGCCGACATCGCCGAGCACTCGATGTGCCAGCCCGGGCGCCCGGGCGCGGCGATGCCCGACGGCGAGGGCCAGGACGGCTCGCCCGGCTTCGAGGGCTTCCACAGCACGAAATCCAGCGGCGAGCGCTTGTAGGGCGCGACCTCGACCCGGGCGCCGGCCTCCATCTCGTCCAGCGGCCGCTTCGAGAGCGCGCCGTAATCGGGCATCGAGGGCACGTCGAACAGCACGTGGTCGGCCGCCACGTAGGCGTGGCCGGCGACGACCAGCCCCTCGATCATCGCCACCATCTCCACGATGTGATCGGTGGCGCGCGGCTCGATCATCCGCGGGCGCCCCCCGGCGACGTTGACCGCGTCGGGCATCAGCACGCCGAGGTCGGAGAGGTCCGCGTGGAAGGCGGCGAGCGTCCCGTCGGTGAGTTCGCGGATGGTGATGCCGCGCTCGGCCGCGCGCGCGTTGATCTTGTCGTCCACGTCGGTGACGTTGCGGGCGTAGGTGACGTGGGCCTCGCCGTAGAGCCGGCGCAGCAGCCGGAACAGCAGGTCGAAGACGATGATCGGGCGCGCGTTGCCGATATGGGCCGCGTCGTAGACCGTCGGGCCGCAGGCATACATCCGCACGTGGCTCGGATCGATCGGCGCGAACGGCGCCTTGGCTCCGGTCAGCGTGTTGTAGAGCCGCAACATCGGCGCCATGAAACGTCCCTCGTCCTTCGCGGCCGCGATCCCGGCGGCGCGGCCTGCGCCCGGTGCCGGGCCGGCGAAAACTCTCGTTTGCCGTCAACGCCCTGGGCACGGCGCGCCGCCCCCGCCCGCGGGACCGGGCGCGACCCGCCCCGCCGCATTGCCGCCGGCTTCGCGCCGGGCCGTGTTGCGGATCGGCGACGGTCCGGCGGACCGGATCGGGCTACCCGAAATCCGTCAAGAATTCGAGACCGGCGCGATCGGCCCAGCGGACGAAACGCGGTCGACGCCGGAAAGCCTTTGTTTACCCCGCCGTCGGATTTTGGCGCTCGCTCACGATCCGCACGCAAGACTTCGAACCAGGGCCACCCCTGAACAAGGACGTATCCATGCGACGCTCGGCTGCCGGACTCGGCGCACTCGCTGCCGCTGCCCTCCTCGTCACCCTCGCGCAGGGCGCCTTCGCCGCGGGCGACGGCGAGACCCCGGCCGCCAAGGCGGCGCCCCATGTCGAGAAGACCTTCCTGATCCCGTCGAGCGACGGCTACGGCGTCGGCGAGTGCCTGACGAGCCCCGGCAGCGAGTGCGGCCAGGTCGTCGCCAACGCCTGGTGCGAGGCGCAGGGCTACGCCACCGCCAACGCCTACGGGATCGCGGCGGCCGAGGAATACACCGGCGCCATCGACCTCCCCGTGACGAAGCCGGCCGAGCGCCCGATCCGCATCACCTGCCAGGATTGAGGGCTTTCGGGATTTGGGCCGAGCCTTTCCCTCCCCCGTAAAGAGGGAGGGACAGCGCGGCGCTCAGCCCTTCAGGAACGCGCCGCATTTCGGCGGCGGCTCGGTGCCCCAGGGCATCAGGGGCACGCTCGAGGTGGAGTTCTTGGGCGAACCCTGGATCACCCGGTCGGAATAGACCATGTAGATCAGCGTGTTGCGCTTCACGTCGCAGCCGCGCACGATCTGCATCGACTTGAACACCAGCGAGCGGCGCTCGCTGAACACCACCTCGCCCTGGCCGAACTTGCCCGAGAACTGCACCGGCCCGACCTGGCGGCAGGCGAGCGAGATGTCGGACACGTCCTCGGCGAGGCCGAGCGTGCCCTTGATGCCGCCCTTCTCCGGCTGGGTGTACCAGCAGGCCACCCCGCTCACGAGCGGGTCGTCGACGCCGTAGACTACGAGCTTGTCGTTGGGCGTGAGCGGGCGCCAGACCGTCGACTTGTCGAAGATCCGGTCGGGCTCCTGCGCCGCGGCGGCCCCCGCGAGGCCGACCAGCGCCGACAGGAGCAGCGCGGCCCGCGCGCCGCGTGTGAGACCCCGAAGCAACATCGTTCACCATTCCCCCGCTTGTGTCGTCGCGGGCATGTAGGAGGGCTGTCGCCGATGCGCGAGGGCGTTTAAAAAAGTTAAGCCCGCCGGGGCTTCGTTTCCCGGCGCCGACCTTCACGACGCGGCGAACCGTTCACCCACCGCCCTGCGCCGAACCCCCGATCGTTCAGCCATGCCGTCGACGCGCCTTCGATTCCGCCCGCTCCGCCGCCCGCTCGCGATCCTCGCGCTGTGGCTCGGCGCGACCGTGGCCGCGCACGCCCAGGACCAGATCCAAACCCCGGTTCCGGCCGCGGAAAATTCCGCCCCGGCGCCGAGCCGCCTGCCGAGCGCGGCCTGCCTGCGCTACCGCTCCGAGTTGGCGAGCCTGAGCAACGGCGCCAGCACGGTGCGCGCGCTGCAGAGCGAGATCGGCCGGCTCGAGGCCTATCACCGCTCCTTGAATTGCGAGGGCGGCACCTTCCTGTTCTTCGACACGCGGCCCCCGCAATGCGGCGCCGTCGAGCAGCGCATCCGCGCGCTCAACGCCACCTATGGCGGCGCGGCGATCGACGACACCGGCGCCCGACGCCGCCAGCTCCAGGGGCTGGTGGCCTCGTCCTGCGCCGACTCCGCACGCGTCGACCCGGCGACCGGCGAGACCCATGCCCGCGGCGGCGCGCAGGTGATCTGCGTGCGGACCTGCGACGGCGCCTACTTTCCGATGCGCAACCTGCCCGAGGGCCGCACCGGCGCCGACGAGATGTGCCAGGCGCTCTGCCCCGGAACGGAGGCTGCGGCCTACTCGATGCCCTACGGCGACGACGCCCTGAAGTCGGCGGCGACCGTGAAGGGCAGCAAGGCCTACGTGTCGCTCGCCAACGCCTTCAAGTTCCGCAAGGCCTTCGTGCCGAACTGCTCGTGCAAGCCCGCCGACAAGACCTGGGCGCAGTCGCTGACCAAGGCCGAGAGCATGCTGGTGCGGCACAAGGGCGACATCTTCGTCACCCCGATGCAGGCCGAGGCGCTCTCGCGCCCGAGCCCGAAGGTCCGCCTCACCCTCGTCGGCCGCGCCGACCGGACCGCGGCGGTGCTGGCCGCCGACGCCGCCGAGCGCTCGGGCCTGCCGGTCGAGGTGGCGGGCAAGCCGGCGCCCGACCTGTCCGCCGAGCCGTCCGCCACCGGCACCGCCGAGCGCACGGTGCGGATCATCGCCCTCGACCGGATCGGGCCGGCCAAGGCGTCCTCGGCGAATCCCCCCTGAGCGGCGCCGCGCCGGAACCATCCCGGCGCTCGTGGGTTCGATTGGGCTTTCCACGATCCTTCGAGGCCGACCGAATGCGGACACTCCGCCTGCTGCTCCTGACCGGCACGATGCTGCCCGGGCTCGTCCTCGCTGCACCCGCCTTCGCCCGCGAGGACGGCGCCTCCGGCACGATCCTCCTGGCGCAGGGCGGCCCCGACGAGCGCGGACCGCGCGGCGGTGAAGGCCCGGGCGGACGCGGCGGCGAAGGGCGTGGCGGCGAAGGTCGTGGCGGCGGGCGCGAAGGCCCGGCC
>NZ_VRVF01000097.1:0-12883 GCF_008040045.1 Methylobacterium sp. WL8
GGCCCTGCGCCGATCCCTCGACATCCGCAGGCAGGCGCGGACCGCACGAACCCGCTTCCGCCGCGATCCCGACGCCTACCTCACCGCCCTCGAACAACAGGCCCAACAGCCAATTCTGCCGTCCTAGTTTTTTTGCTCGAAGACAGCTACCGGCCCTTGGCCCAGGCCGCGACAACGCCGTCGCGCAGGCCGTGCGGCACCGCGATGAGCTCGCCATGCACCGGATCGGGGCGGTTGTAGACCGTCGCGACACCGGCCATGTCGCAGACCGACCCGCCGGCCTCGCGCAGGATCAGGTCGGCGGCCGCGAGATCCCAGTCGCGCGCGTCCGACGACACCAGCCCGACGTCGACCGAGCCTTCGGCGACGCGGGCCACCCGCAGGGCCAGCGACGGAATCCGGTCGATCCGGTCGAAGGCCGGCTCAGCCCGATCGCGCGAGACCCCGCGCTCCAACCGATCGATCATCGGCTTCGGGCCGGTGACGCGGGCGGTCGGAAGCGCCGCGTCGCGCGCGGCGGCGATCGCGGCGCCGTTGCGCGTCGCGCCGCGTCCCCGGATCGCCTCGTAATCATGGCCGAGCGCCGGCGCGTTGACGAAGCCGACCACCGGCTCGCCGGCCTTCAGCAGCGCCACCGCGATCGACCAGTCCCTATGGCCGGACAGGAAGGCGCGGGTGCCGTCGATCGGGTCGACGATCCAGACGAGGTCGTGCCCGATCCGCTCGGCGTCGTCGGCCGTCTCCTCGGACAGCCACGCCGCCTCCGGCACGATCTGGCTCAGCCGGATCTTCAGGAAGGTGTCGACGGCGACGTCCGCCTCCGTCACCGGCGAGCCGCCGGCCTTCGACCAGATCTTCGCCGAGGTATGGCCGCCTTCCTTGAAGAACGGCAGGGCGAGGGAGGCCGCCTCGCGAAGGGCCTCGCGCAGGTCCGGCATCAGGGCGTGCACGAAGTCCGCGGAGATCGGGTCGGTCATGGCGGTCCGTGTCGGGCGATGGGGCAAGGGGTCGGCATCGCGGCTCGCACCGCTCCGCGCGCCGGCGCGACGTGCGGGTCGTTGCCGGGCGCGACGGGGGAGCGACGCGCCGGAGCGCGACGGCACCGTTGTAGGGTCTGCTCGAAAGCGCCACAAGGATGCCGAGGCCGCAGGGCGATAACGGAAAAACCCACTGATCGCGGCAAGGAACCATTGAGCATTCCCGACGGGAAGGCGATGTCCACGATCGCTTAACGCTCACTCTTAAGGCACCGTGGGGAGGTTAGACGCCAATCTTCTTGGCAGAACGGACGACCCCAGCAGGTCGCCACTTGCAAATGGACGGCGGACCGATGAACACCTTCGAAACCATGGACCGGACCGCGACCGATCATCTTGCCGAGACCGTCCGTTCCGATCGGGACGGCGCCGCGCCCTCCGGCTTCGCCTTCGCCGCCTCGGCCTTGCCGGTGTTCGGCGCCAGCGGGATTAAGCCCACGGGCATCGCGCTCTCCTTCGCCGCCGACGAGGCGGAGAGCTGCGGCGAGGACCGGTTCGCGCTGTGTCTCGTCGACGCCGCCGGCGCCGTCCTGGCCAGCCTCGGCCCGTTCTGCGAGGACGAGGTCGTCGCGATCTGGCGCGACCTCGCCGCCCGCACCGGCCTGCCGCGGATGATCGTGCGTGAGGACGGCGTGCTCGCCGTGGTCGCCGCCCAGGTCGGCCGCCTGATGCTCGGCAAGACCCGCATCCGCCGTCGCCACGGCTCGCTCGGCGATCGCCGCCCGCGCTTCCTGGTGCGCCGCAAGACCGGCCGCCTCCCGGTCCGCCCGCAGATCCACCGCGGCGAGAACGAGATCATCGCCCGCTCGTAAGCGACGCCCCCCGGGCGCCTCGCCCGAGACCCAGCCGTCATCCGCCGCATCGAAGACTATCTTAAGTCGGCCAGCCCTGGTTGATCGTGTCGGCGGCAAGCCCCGCGAACAGGATCAGGCCCGCTCCGCGGTTCGAGCGGAACAAGGCCAGCGCCTCGCGCCCGTCGCGCGCCTTGAGGCGCAGGACTTGGCGGCCGAGATGGGCTGCGAAGGCGGCGACGCCGAGACATCCCAGCAGACCGGCGCCGGCCCCGTAGGCGGCCAGGCCGATCAGCAGCACCGCCGCACCGTAGCAGGCGCCGACCGCCAGCCGAAGCCGCGCGCCGAAGAACCGCGCCGACGAGCGGATGCCGGCGATCTCGTCGTCCTCGATGTCCTGCACCGCGTAGATCGTGTCGTAGCCGACCACCCAGGCGATGGTGCCGGCGTAGAGCAGCAGCGCCGGCACGCCGACCTGGTCGAGCAGCGCCGCCCAGCCCATCAGCGCGCCCCAGGAGAAGGCGAGGCCGAGGACGAGCTGCGGCATCGACATGACACGCTTCATGAACGGGTAGATCGCCACCGGCACCAGCGAGCACAGCCCGACGCCGATCGCGAAGGCGTCGAACTGGATCAGTACCAGGAAGCCGACCAGCGCCTGGACGGCGAGGAAGGCGGCCGCGGCCCGCGTGCTCACCTGGCCCGAGGGCAGGGGGCGGGAGCGCGTGCGCTCGACCTGGGCGTCGAGGTCGCGGTCGGCGATGTCGTTGTAGGTCGAGCCGGCCCCCCGCATCGCCACCGCGCCGACGAGGAACAGCAGCAGGTGGCGCGGGTCGGGCCAGGGCAGGCCGGCATGGGTGGCGGCCAACGCCGTCGACCACCAGCACGGCAGCAGCAGCAGCCACCAGCCGATCGGCCGGTCGATCCGCGCGAGCCGGAGGAAGGGCCGCGCGGCCCGCGGCGCGAGCCGGTCGACCCAGTGGCCGGTGACGGCGTCGGCGACGGGCGGTTCCACGGCCTTCGTGGCGTTCACGCCGAGGCCTGCGATCGGGTTCGCGTGGGGCGGAGGCTGCGTCGCATCCGCCTCAGAGCGCGCCCTGCGGCATCTTGAACTGGCCGGTCAGGCCGGGGCCGCCGAGCAGGCCGCCACCGCCGCCACCGTTCTGGGCCTGGGCGCGGGCCTGCGCCTCCATCTTGGTGGCTTGAGCCGCCATGCCGCAGATCTTGGTGCGGATGCCGACGACCTTGGTGTGGTCCGCCTTGAAGCCCTCCGCGAACGAATCGGGGATCGAGCACCACTCCTTGTTGGCGGCGATCCACTTCATGCCCTCAACGCCGTTGGCCTGCAGCTTGCCGAACAGGGCGCAGGCCTCCTGGGGGGTCATCTTCTTCTTCGCCGTGGAGGCGGAGTTCGCCCGGGAGACGAGGTCCTTGCGGGTCTGGAGCGTCGTCTGGATCGTGCCGCACTCGGCGCCCTGGGCGAAGGCGGCGGTGCTGGCGGCGAAGCTACCGACCACCAGGGCGGCGGCCAGTCCGTAGGTCTTGATGCGCATGGTCTCGACTCCCTGGAGATCCGCCCCGGTCGCGGGTGAAGCGCCGTCGGCGTGGCACGCAGCGTCGACGGATGTCGTCTTGATCCGGATGGCGGCCGCGCTGCGGAACGGACGGCCCGGACTGATCCGGGCTCCGCTTCGCCATAGGAATGTGGCGTCAATCGAGCCGCAAACGGGCCGGCGCCGACATGGCTGGGCAACGTTTCGAAAACCCGGGCTCGTGGTGTTTCGGCAACATCGTCGATCCTGTCCAGGCGTTGACAGCCGCGCATGCGCACGCGACGGAGCCCGGATGGCCGCCTACGACTTCACCGCGCCCCGTCTCCACGTGGCGCACGACCTCTTCGCGGGCGCGAACCTCCCCCTCGACCGGGCGCAGGCGAACTACCTGCTGAACGTCCTGCGCCGGCAGCCGGACGACCCGGTGCTGCTGTTCAACGGACGGCACGGCGAGTGGCGGGCGAGCCTGGTTCCGTCGGGCCGCAAGAGCGCGCACCTCACCGTCGTGGACCAGGCACGCACGCAGACCGTCGCGCCCGACCTGCACTACCTGTTCGCGCCCCTGAAGAGCGCGCGGCTCGACTACCTCGCCCAGAAGGCGGTGGAGATGGGGGCGGGCACGATCCGCCCGGTCCTGACCCGCTACACCCAGGGCGAACGCCTCAACACCGACCGCCTGCACGCCAACATGATCGAGGCGGCGGAGCAGTGCGGCATCCTCGCCGTGCCGACCCTGATGGAGGCCGCGCGCCTGCCCGCGGCGCTCGCCGACCTCGCCCCGGAGCGGCTGCTGGTGTTCTGCGACGAGGACGCGCCCATCGCCGACCCGGTCGCGGCCCTGCGCGCGGCCGCCGACCCCTCGGTCCCGGTGCCGCTCGCCGTCCTGATCGGGCCGGAAGGCGGGTTCGCCCCGGAGGAACGCGCGGCGATCCTGGCGCGGCCGAACGCCGTGGCGCTCTCCCTCGGCCCCCGCATCCTGCGAGCGGACACCGCGATGGTCGCAGCCCTCGCCCTGGTCCAGGCCGTGCTCGGCGACGCGCGGTGACCCGCCCGCCGGCGTGCGCCTGCGCACATCGGCACTTCGGGACGGCCTCGGCGCCGGGCGATTGGCCGCCGATGCGGGGCAGGGAAGCCCAGGGTCGCGTTGTCGTGTCCGGCGCCCTGGACTATGCACGAGCCATCCCGGCGACGGAACACGACCGCATCGCTCTCTTCCAGACGGCCGGCGCGCTTCCCGAGTTCAGCCCATGATTTCTTGGCGAGGCAGCGCATGGCGCGCGATACGTCCGACACGACACCGCTCACCACGCGTGTCGAACTGATCGACTGGTTCGCCGCCGGCGAGAAGCCGCGCGCGGACTTCGCGATCGGCACCGAGCACGAGAAGATCCCCTTCTACGTCGAGACCCGCGAACCCGTTCCCTATGCGGGCGAGCGCGGCATCCGCTCGCTGCTCGAGGGCGTCGGCCGCGAGACCGGCTGGGAGCCGATCCTCGACGCGGGCCACGTCATCGGCCTCGCGGGGCAGGCCGGCGGCGCGATCTCGATCGAGCCGGGCGGCCAGTTCGAGCTGTCGGGCGCACCGGTCGCCGACGTGCACGCCACTGCGACGGAGCTCGACGAGCACCTGGCCGCCACGAAACGCGTCGCAGACGGCCTCGGCATCGGTTTCCTCGACCTCGCGATGAGCCCGAAATGGTCGCGGGCCGAGACGCCGGCGATGCCCAAGAGCCGCTACAAGATCATGGCCGGCTACATGCCGAAGGTCGGGTCCCTCGGCCTCGACATGATGCTGCGCACCGCCACCGTGCAGGTCAACGTCGATTTCGCTTCCGAACCCGACATGGTGCGCAAGCTCCGCGCCTCGCTGGCGCTGCAGCCGGTGGCGACCGCCCTGTTCGCCAACTCGCCCTTCACCGACGGGCGGCCCAACGGTTTCCTGTCGCGCCGCTCCGAGATCTGGCGCGACACCGACCCCGACCGCACCGGCATGCTGGGCTTCGCCTTCGACGAAGGCTTCGGCTACGAGGGCTACGTCGACTGGTTGCTCGACATGCCGATGTATTTCGTCAAGCGCGGCGACACCTACCACGACGTCTCGGGCGCCTCGTTCCGCGATCTGATGGCCGGCAAGCTCGCCCAGATGCCGGGCGAGTACGCCACCGTCTCCGACTGGGCGAATCACGCCTCGACCGCCTTCCCGGAAGTCCGGCTCAAGCGCTTCCTCGAGATGCGCGGCGCCGACGTCGGCGACGCCGGGATGATTGCGGCGCAGGCCGCGTTCTGGGTCGGCCTGCTCTACGACGAGGCCTCGCTCGACGCCGCCCTCGACCTCGTCTCCGGCTGGAGCGCGACGGAGCGGGAGGCGATCCGCGCCACGGTCCCGCGCTCGGGCCTCGCCACGCCGGTTCCCCGCCGCAGCCTCGGCGCGGTCGCGGCCGAAGCGCTCGCCATCGCCCGCGCCGGCCTCAAGGCCCGCGCCCGCCGCGACGCCTCGGGACGGGACGAGACGATCTACCTGCAGCCGCTGGAGGCGATCGTCGCCGCCGGCCGCTCGCATGCCGAGGACCGGCTCGCCGACTTCGAAGGTCCGTGGAAGCGCTCGGTCGACCCGAGTTTCACGCATTGCCGGTTCGCGTAGTCCCTTAGGCTCCGACCCGGTCCCTCGACCAAGTCGGCGCCATCCTCGCCGGGGCGCCTCGTATGCCGGACGCAGCACCGATCGACCTCGATCTCGCCGGGCTCAAATGCCCGCTGCCGGTCCTGCGCACCCGTAAGGCGCTGCGGAGCCTGGCCCCCGGCACGTTGCTGCGGGTCACCTGTACCGATCCGCTGGCCTCGCTCGACATCCCGAACTTGGTACGCGAGGAGGGCGACACCCTCGAAGCCCGGGACCGGGTCGGCGCCGCGACGTGCTTCTCGATCCGGCGCGGACCGGCCGCGTGCCCCGGAGAATCCGCGAAGCCGCCTCATTCCTGAACGATCCCCCGCCTAGGACAGGATCGACGCGGCTCGATCAGGAAGATCCACAGGCATGGTACCCATCATCCGCGGGACGCGCCTCGTTCATGACGGCTGGGCCCGGTTCCTCGTCGCCGAGGTGACGATGCCGGACGGCACCCGCATCACCCGCGAGATCGAGGATCACGGACGCGCGGTCGCCGTGCTGCCCTACGATCCCACCCGCCGCGTCGCGCTTCTGGTCTCGCAGTTCCGGGCTCCGGTGTTCTTCGCCGAGGGCCCGCTCGACATGCTCGAGACGCCGGCGGGCATCCTCGACGAGGGCGACCCGGAGGAGGGCGCCCGCCGCGAGGCCTACGAGGAGACCGGCGTCGAGCTGACTGCGTTGGAACGGGTGGTCAGCGCCTGGACCGCGCCGGGCATCTCGACCGAGCGGATGGACCTGTTCCTCGCCGCCTTCAGCGCAGCCGACCGGTCCGGACCCGGCGGCGGGCTCGCCGAGGAGAACGAGGCGATCACGGTCCACGAGGTCGCGCTCGACGACCTCGCGGCCCGCAGCGACCGCGGCGAGATCGCCGACATGAAGACGCTGACGCTGGTCTTCGCCCTGCGCCTGCGCCACCCCCACCTGTTCGCCGCCGCCTGAGGCGGCCGGTTCAGGCGGCCGCGTCGCGTTCCTTGAGGTCGCGACGGACCAGCGCGATGAAGCGCCACGACCGCACGAAGTAGCGGTGGAACAGCCGCCGGGGCGACAGGGCGAAGCGGAACGCCCATTCGAGGCCCGCGCGCTGCAGCACGATCGGCGCCCGTCGTACCAGCCCGGCGGCGACGTTTACCGCCTCGCCGACCGCCAGCACGATTGGCGTGCCGAGGGCGGCGCCCTGGCGCGTCACCCAGATCTCGGAACGCGGCGCGCCGACGCCCATCACCAGCAGGGTCGTGCCGTGTTCTCGGATGCGGGCAGACAGCGCGCAGCCGTATTCCACGTCGTCGACGAAGCCGAAGGGCGGGACGCAGGTGGCGACCGCCGCGGGGTCGTAGCCCGACCGCACCAAACGATCCCGGATCGCGTCGGCGACCGCGTCCTTGGAGCAGACGAGGAAGACGCGCTGCCCCGCCGGACCGGCAAAGAGCGCGTGCGCGAGGAGGTCGTGGCCGGTGACGCGGGCGGCCGGCTGTCCGCGCAGCCGCGCGAGCCAAACCAAGGGCATGCCGTCCAACGTCCGCGCCGCGGCGGCGTCATAGGCCCGCCGGAACGCATCGTTCTCCGACAGCAGGACGATGTGGTCCATGTTGGCCGTGACGACGAGGCGCGGCCCGTCAGACGACTGCAGCGCCGTGGCCGCCAGGATGCCGGCCGCGGGGCCGGCGGCGAAGTCGAGCCCGAACATCCGTATGCCCCAGGCCGTGCCGGCCTCGATGCCGCGATCCATGATGGGTTCCGGCGCGGCGTCGGGGCCGTGCCCGAGCGAAGGGTTCGTGCCGGGGGCGGCCCGGGCGCCGGGTGATGCGACACGCGCATCGAAGCGCGCCGCCTTCACCGTTCTGTCGTCCACGAGATGGACCGCGCCGACCTCAAGCATCGGCCGCCCGGAAGCTTCGGGGCGACACATGCGCGGCACGGCGCTCGTTGCGGTCCTTGCGCCGGTCGCGGGCGGCCCCGAGTGAGAGCGCGATGGCTCCACCCAGCAGGATTCCGACCAGAAGCGCCACCGGCAGCACCACCTTCGGCGAGGGCGGCCAGGTGCGGACGCGGGCTGGGACGGCGGGCGAAATGATTCGGACGTTGATGCTGTTCAGCCGCTCCTGCTCGCTCGCCTCGCGCGACCGGCGGAGATAGGTCTCGTAGACGCCGCGGCGGGATTCGAGCGTCCGCTCCAGCTCGCGCAGGCCGACGTTGGCACGGTCGCTGGTGACGGTCTCGGCCTTGGCCCGGTCGAGGCTCTTGCGGATCGCGGCTTCGCTCGCCGCGGCGCGATCGTAATCCTTCTGCGTCGTCTCGATGATCCGCTCCTTCTCGCGCTGGATCAGGCGCTGGAGGTCGCGCTGCTGCGCGTATTGCTCGGCCATCGCCGGGTGGCGCTCGCCGAGGCGGGTGGCGAGCTCGGCGGTGTTGCGCGACAGCGTGGCGTATTGCTGGCGCAGCGCCTGCATCTCGAGGGATTGCAGCATCTCCGGCAGCGCGGTGCTGGCGTCGCCCGCTTTCATCTTGCGGGCCTGCTCCAAGCGCGAGCGCGCTTCGGCGGTCTTGATCTGGGCGGTGACGAGCTGCTGGTTGAGGTCGCCGAGCTGCTGGTCGGTGAGCAGGCGCCCGCTGGAGGCGACGAGGTTGTTGTCCTCGCGAAACTTCTGCACCTTGCCTTCGGCGAGCTCGACGTCGCGGCGCAGGCTCGACAGGCGGCCGTTCAGGGCGTCGGAGGCGCGGCGCGCGGCCTCGGTGCGGGCGCCGGCCTCCTCAGCGAAGTAGGCGTCGCCGATGGCGTTGGCGATCCTGGCCGCCTTCGCGGGATCGCGCGACTGGACCAGCACGTCGATCACGAAGGTGCGCTCGGCCCGGCGCACGGTCGTCTTGGTCTGCAGGGTGTCGATCGCGACGTTGACCGGGTCGCGGCTGCCGGGGGGCGGCAGCATGCCGAGAGCGGTCCGCAGCCAGACGATCGTCGGGTTGTCGGAATCGGGCTTGGCGAACTCGTCGTCGTGCGCGAGGTCGAGCTTCTCGACCGTGCGCCGCAGGACGTTGTCCGACTGGATCACCTTGGTCTGGCTCTCGGCGAGCGACACGCCGCTGTCGGCCTGGGGCGTGCGCGCGCTGACGTCGTTGTCGACGACGCGAAGGTCGGAAGGGTCGACCAGGATCTGGATGCTGGAGGTGTAGACCGGGGTGAGCAGTCCGAGGAACGCGACGGCGGCGGCGACCATGAACAGGCCGCCGAGGACGATGAAGCTCGCGCCCCTCCACAGGCGGCGCAGGATCGTGCCCGCGTCGGTCCGATCGGAGAAGCCCGGCGGCAGGGTCACGTCCACCGGCTCGCCGCGCACGGGGGTCGAGAAATCGAACATCGGTCTCTGTCCCTCACGTACCCGGCATGGCGTCGGGTCGATCCCGTATCGGAGCGGTCCTGTCCCGCCTTGAACAGGGAGCGGCGGGCGCCCGCACTGTTCGACAGCATCTCAGCAATTCGCGGACCGCGCGCCGACCTCATACGGCCAAGCAAAACCTTTCCCGTCGCCTTATAGACAAGTCCGAACCGGGCTTCGGAAGCTGCCGATACGGTTTCATGCTTAACGATACGACGGTTCGACCTTCAATACGTAGTCCGGCTCACGTCTCGGCGGTCAAGCCTCGGAACTGACCGCCGCCGGCGGAACGAGGCTGTCGGGTCCGTAGGCGGAGGCGCCCTCCACGAGGTAGGCGCGGAAGGCGTCCGCATCGCGCGATGCGAGGCGATTCCAGCGCGCGACGTTCGCGCGCGCATCCGTCGCGGCCTGGCCGAGCCGGCCGGAGCGCATAGCCTCGATCAGCGTGGCTGCGGAGCCCTCCGGGTCGGACGGGTGGATGAACAGGCCGGATTCGCCGAGCACCTCGCGGAACACCGCGTCGTCGGGCGCGACCACCGGCAGGCCGCCGTGCTGGATTTCCAGCAACGGCAGGCCGAGCCCTTCCGCCTTCGAGGTCGAGAGCAGGAGGTGGGCGCTTCCGGCGAGCGCCCGCAGGGCTTCGTCGCCGACATAGCCGTGCCAGGTCAGGAACGGCGGCGGGTCGTCGAGGAAGGCGTGGCGGCCCCAGCCGAGGCGGCCGACGACGTGCAGCTCGGCGGACACGCCCGCACGGTTCAGGGCGGCCGTGAGCGCGATCGCGGCCGGGTAGTCCTTGCGCGGCTCGATCGTGCCGATCGCCAGCAGGCGCAGGGGCGCGCCGGGGTGGAAGGTGGCTGGGCCGGGCAGGCCAGCGAGGCCGAACACGTCGCGCACGCCGGGCCGCAGCAGCGCCACCAGCGCGTCGTCTGCGCAGTGGCGACGCAGGTCCGCGCCGGTCTTGCGCGAGATCACGAGGAAGCGCCGGCCCCAGCGCATCGCGAAGCGGAAGGCCGGGGCCATGTAGAGCCGGCTCTTCCAGGCCAAGTCCTGCGGCCGGTCGAGGAGGAAGGTGTCGTAGACGCAGAGGATGCAGCGCTTCGAGAACGGCGCCATCAGCGGGCCGGGAGGAAAGCCTGCCATCAGGAACTGCGCGTCGGGCTCGCGCGCCGCCCGCAGCGGCAGGCCGACCTGCTGCGCGAGGATCATCCCGGGGAGGCCGCGGCTGCGAAACGGCCTAACCTCGCGGCCGAGCATCGCCGGCGTGAACTGGTCGAGCGCGACCCGCTCGATGCCGGTGACGTGGCCGCGGACATGGGTCTGGTCGAGGTAGATCGGGCCGTTCATCGACGGCCTCCGCGCAGGGATCGAAGGCGGGCGGCCCAGTACAGGCCGCGCCGCGCCCAGGGCGGCAACCTGCGGCCGAGCAGGCGCTGCTTGGCGCGGCGCAGGCCGCGGACGAATGGGCCGGATTGCGCCGCGACGAGGCCGGTGGCGGCGACCGCCGGCATCGCGGCGAAGGGAAACTGGCCGAGCATCTCCGGTGCGAACCGCACGCGGTGGCCGTGGCTCGGCACCATCCCCCGCTCGCGAAAGACCCGGTCGAGCGACATCGCGCAGGCCGCGGGACTGAACCGGCTCTCCAGGGCGATTCGCGCGAAGGCGCCGAGGCGGGCGAGGTCTGCGCGGTCGGCGACCAGCTCGACCAGGGCGTCGCCGAGCGCGCCGGGCTCCACTGGAACCAGCCGTCCGGACACGCCGTCGATCACCGAGGTGGTCAGGCCGGCGGTGCGGTAGGCGAGCGTCGGCGTGCCGCACAGGCCCGCTTCGATCGGCGTCTGGCCCAAGGTCTCGAGCCGGCTCGCGGTGACGTGGAGGTCGCAGGCGCCGTACCAGACGGCGAGTTGCGCCTCGTCGGCGACGAGCCCCGGCGCGAACAGGTTCGGCAGGGCGAGGCGGGCCGGGTGGTCGAGGCGCCCGATCGCGACGAAGCCGATGCCGGGGCCGGCGACGCGGCGCAGGGCCTCGGCGAGGTCGCCGACGTTCTTGTCCGGCCCGTCGAGGACCACCGCCGAGATCAGGATCAGCAGGTCGTCGGCGGGCAGGCCGAGGGCGCGACGCAAAGCAGTCCTGTCGCCTGGGCGGAAGACGTTGGTCGGAAACGCCAGCGGCAGGGGCGCGACCACGGTGCCGGGCGGCGCGAGCGCCGCGGCGCGCGCGGCTGTCCAGGCGGAGTTGGCGAGGAGGATCGGCCCGTCCCGCAGGGAGAGCACCGCCCGCTTGGCCGCGTGCGTGCCGGCGATGCGCCGCCGTGCGAGCTGCGGGTATTCATCGGGCGTCGGGCAGGCGGCGTCGCAGCCGACGGTTTCGATTCGGAGGCAGCCGCGCGGATGGGCGCAGCGCCCGGTCAGCGGAAACAGGTCGTGCAGCACGAGCGCGACCGGCCGGTCGGCGGCGAGGCGGCCGGCTATCGCGAGGCTCCGGGTCGCCCCGTGCAGGTTGCCGGCAAGCACGAGGTCGTGGCCGCCCGCGCCGATCGCCGCCTCGGCGACGGGAAACGCGTCCGTCCATTCCGCGGCGACCGGCGGCGATTCGTCGGCGAGCACGACGTCCACGACGCGATGCCCGGCCAGCCGCAACGCCTCACCGAGCCGCCGATGGGCGATGCCCGCCCCACCGGCATGGCCGGTGCCGGTGAGGGAGGCGATCGAGAGGGTTGGGGACTGCGACGAATCCTGGGAAAGCCGTAACGCTTTCCCTCCCCCCGCATAGGGAGGAGGGAGAGGCGCCGGCTGGAATGCATCTGTACTCAGGGTCGAATCGGTCTCTCGTTCGCCCAACCGATCGAACTGCAGCAGCACCGGCCGGCCGATGCGAGCCAAACCGCGCGCTGTTCGGCCGACCGCCGCCCAGGCGTGCGCGGCCCAGCCGGCGTCGGAGAGGTCGAGGCCCGGCAACGCCGCGAGCGCATCGCGACGCCACAGCACCTCGCCGCCGGTGAACGGGATTTCGCTCGTGTCCTCCCCCGACAGCGAAGGCACGTCGAGGCTTGTCACGGCGCCGTCGAACAGCACGCGTAGGCCGGCCACCGCGCCGGCGCCGCTCAGCGCCGCCTCCAGGGCGAGCGCCGCGAGGGCGCTGGGTGCCAGCAGGTCGCCGGCGGGAAGGACCAGGACGTAGTCGACCGCTTCGTCCGCGAGGATCGCGGCGGAAGGCGCCGATCCGGCGGGCACCACGTCGTGCCGGCACTCCGGGTAATCCTGCCGGGCGACCGAGGCGACGCCGTCCGCGAGCCGCGGCTCGTCGCCGGACGCGATCGTGAGCACGCGCAGGCGCGGCCACGGTCGCCCGGCCGGCAGGCTGCCGGGTCGGGCAAGCAGGCCCTCGGACCGGCCGTAGGGCCAGTCCGCGATACCGTAGGTGGCGCTGCGGTTCGGATCGGGGGAACGGGCGGTCACGACGGGGG
>NZ_VRVF01000098.1:0-12751 GCF_008040045.1 Methylobacterium sp. WL8
CTCCGGGCTTGGTCGGGGTCGCGGGGGCGGGGCTCTGCGCCAGCGCCGGCGCGGCGGCCAGGCAGGACAGGAGTGCGAAGGTGCGCAGGAACGACGTGGCCATGGTGGTCCTCCCGAAGGGACGGCGGCCCGGTACCTGGCGCCGACGGAGCGTGGTGTGAGCCGGAGCGGTTGAACCGCGGCTTAACGCTGCGGCACGCCGCCCCAGTCGCTGGTTCCAAATCCGATTGAATTCCAAGTCCGGTCGCGCGCACTCCGTTCCCGGTTCGGTTCTCGATCCGGGTCGGACGTTCAGTGCCGCATGGCGTCGAAGCGCGCGAGGCATTCGGCCGAGATCCGCATGCCGTTCGGTACCGGCTCGCTTGGCGGCGGACGGCGCACGCAGGCCTTGAGGTAGGCGAGCGCGTCTTCCAGCACCGCCTCGCTGAAGGGTTTTGCGATCACCGCGGTCGCGCCCTCCATCTCCTCGGAGAGCTGGCGCGCGTTGGCGGTCATGAAGGCGGCGGTGATGCCGTCGCGCTCACGGATCGCCTGCGCCACCTCGAGGCCGGAAGAGCCGTCTGCAAGGCGCAGGTCGATCAGCACCAGCTCGGGCCGACAGGCCTCGATCTGGGCGATGGCCTCGGCGGCCGTCATCGCGGTGCCGACCACGCTGTGCCCGGCCTCCTCGAGCATCATCTCGATCTGCATCAGGATGAGGGCCTCATCCTCCACGACCAGGATCCGCAGCGGGTCGCTCACGGCGTCTCCGAACTGTCTGCCATCTCGCGCGGCAGGCGAATGTTGACCGTGGTCCCCGGCTCGTTGGATTGCCACGCGATGCTGGCGTTGAGCTGGCGGCACAGGGTGCCGATCAGGCGCTTGCCGAAGGAGCGTTTCTCCATCACCTCCACGGGCATGCCGACGCCGTCGTCGGCGATTCTGATGGCGAAGTACTTCCCGTCCGGTGCGACCGTCACCGAGAGCCGGCCGGGGCGATCGCCGGGGAAGGCGTGCTTGAGCGCGTTGGTGATGAGCTCGTTCATCATCAGCGCCACCGGCGGCGCCTTCGAGACCGGCACCTCCACCGCCTCGAGGTCGAGGTGCAGGCGGATGCCGTCGCGGCCCGAGCCCCGCACCAGGTCGGTGGAGAGGTCGCGGGCGAACTCGGCGACGTCGAAGCGCTCGACGTCGTTCGACTGGTAGAGCCGCCGATGCACGATGCCCAGCGCCTCGACCCGCGTCAGCATCATCTCCATCGCCGCGCGCGCCGACGGGTCGGTGATGGCCTTGGTCTGCATGGCGAGCAGGGCGGCGATCATCTGGAGGTTGTTCTTGACCCGGTGGTCGACCTCGTGGACCAACATGGTCTGCGTCGCCAGGGACTGGCTCAGGTCCTGGGTGCGCTTGGCCACCTCGGCCTCGAAATGGGCCTTCTCCTGCTCGACCTTCAGGTGGGCGTCGACGCGGTCGGTCACGTCGAGCTGCGAGGCGAAGAAGTAGGGCACCTCGCCGCCCTCGTTCGTCACCGGGCTGAGGTACAGCGCGTTCCAGAACGGGGCGCCGTCCTTGCGGTAGTTCAGGATGTCGATGGCGATGTCGCGCCCCGCCGTCACCGCCTCGCGGATGAGCGCGACCGCGCCGCGATCGGTGTTGGCGCCCTGCAGGAAGCGGCAGTTGCGGCCCATGACCTCGCCGCGCTCGTAGCCCGTCATCCGCAGGAACGCGTCGTTGGCGAAGACGATCGGGTTGTCGGGCAGGCGCGGATCGGTGATGATCATAGCCATCCGCGTGGCGCGGACGGCGGCAGCGAACGGGTCGCCCTTGCCCTGCTCGGTGTCGAGGCCGCCGGTCTGGCGCCACGCATCGGACGATTCCATCGATCGTGATCTCTCTCAGGGCGCGGACCGCATCCACCGTGCGGCGTCGGCCGGTGCCGCGAGGGCACCTTTTTAGGAAGTCCAGAAGGCGAACCGTCGTGCTTGGAGGCGAGCGGGCGGGTCGGCCGCAAGCTTAACGGGTCGTGGAGGAAAAAAGGTTCAAAGAATTCTGGACGCGGCGGACTTTCCCGTCGCGGCGACGCCTTCGGGCCGTCGCCATGTCACCCCCCCCACCGCAGGCCATCACGGCAGAACTGTCAAGTCTCGGCTAGCACGCGCCCGGTGCCGTCGGCGCCTGCCACGGTCTCGCTCGGCCGCGATCTTGGACCAAAGTCCAAGATCGAGCGTGTCCGGCAGCTTGGTCGCACGCGCCCCCTAGCCACGCCCCGGCGCCCCCGCTATAAGCGCGCCTTCGAATCTCCGTATCGAGCGGTGCGCGAGGCGATCCCGGCCGGGAGACGCCCGGGCGCCGCTTTGGCGCCAGACCGCAAGGATTTCCCGTCATGGCCGTTCCGAAGCGCAAAACCTCCCCCTCCCGTCGCGGCATGCGCCGCTCGGCCGACGCCCTCAAGGCGCCGACCTACGTGACGGACAAGGATTCGGGCGAGCTGCGCCGCCCCCACCACATCGACCTGAAGACCGGCATGTATCGCGGCCGCCAGGTGCTCACGGTCAAGTCGACCGAAGCCTGAGTAGCCTTGGGAATCAGGCCGTGAGCCGCGCCGTCTCGGCGTAGCGCGCGGCCGCGATCCCGGTGCGCTCAAGCCGCGACGGCCGCAGGGTCGGATCGGACGCCACGATCACCTGAGTCAGAAAGCCTGCGAGCGGCCGCGTGCCGCCGCGGGCTCTTGGCGTTGGCACGTCCTGGGCTGCCTCGTCCCGGCCCCCGGCGATCGCCACCAGGGCGCGGGTGGGCGCGGACACTTTCGATCCGGAGGCTTCTTGCGGTTCGGAAGATTGCGACTCGGACCCCGGCGCCTGCGGCCCCACGGTCGCCCGTACCGTGCCGACACGCTCGATTGTCCCGATCTGCATCATCGCCCGCATCCCCCGGCCCAACCCGGACCGGCGCTGCAAGGGTGGGGCCGACGTTAACGGTTCGTCAACCTTTTATCGGGGCAGGCGCCACGACTTCCCTCCCCTTCTGCGGGGGAGGGTGGCCCACGAAGCGGGTCGAGAGAGGGGAGCGACCTCTCCCGACATAGCGCTCTCCTCTCCCGACCCTCCCTGACGCGAGGCCCACCCTCCCCCGCAGAGGGGGGAGGGAAAACGGGCGTGGAGTTCTTTGGCCCTACTTCTTCGCCAGCGCCTCGAGGCGTTCCTGCATCGCCAGCATCTGGCGCTTGAGGTCGTCGAGGTCGGTGCCGGCGGCCTGGACGGGGACGGGCGGGCTGGGTTGGCCGGCATTGGTGTTGGCGTTCGGCACGCCGGGCGGGGTGAAGCCGGTGAACATCTTCATGGCGTCGCCGAAGAAGCCCATGTTGGCCCGCACCTGCTGCTCGATCGCGGTCTGGAGCGCCGAGGAGCCGAAGCCCGCCCCGCTGAAGCCGGTCGAGAACTTTTCGCGCAGGCCGTCCTGGTCTTTCGCGAAGTTGGCCATCGAGAATTCGAGGAAGCTCGGCACCATCGTGCGCATGCTGTCGCCGTAGAAGCGGATCAGCTGGCGCAGGAACGCCACCGGCAGCAGGTTGTCGGCGCCGGCCTTGTTCTCCTGCTCGAAGATGATCTGCGTCAGCACCGAGCGGGTGATGTCGTCGCTGGTGCGCGCGTCGTAGACGACGAAGTCCTCGCCGTTCTGCACCATCGTCGAGAGGTCCTCGAGGGTGACGTAGGTCGAGGTGCCGGTGTGGTAGAGGCGCCGGTTGGCGTACTTCTTGATGACGGTCTGTTGTGCCTTGACGCTGTCCGCCATCTTTGCGGCCTCTCCCCGATCGCGCGACGACCACGGCCGGGCCCCCGCCGCCGGGAGCCGCCCACGCGCCTGCTCGGACCTTAAGGCTTTCAGCCGGCGACGAAAATAGCCATCTGGCGCCTTTTCCCGCGGAATAATGCTAATTCGCCCCGGCCACAGCGTCGACGGCGATGGAGCAGTCGCCCCGCAAGCGATACGCCCCACCCTCCAGCCTTCTTGACTTCGACCGAGCGAGGCCCTTCATCCGGAGGAACGGCCTTTTGCGAGCGCGCGACCTTGAAGACGCGCAGGCCGACCACGAGGAGAACGTTTCAGATGGCAAGCGAAGACATCGTCATCGTCGGCGCGGCGCGCACGGCGGTTGGTTCGTTCGGCGGCGCGTTCAACACGGTGCCCGCGCACGAGCTCGGCAAGGTGGCGATCAAGGCCGCGCTCGAGCGCGCCGGCGTCTCCCCCGACGACGTGGACGAGGTGATCTTCGGCCAGGTGCTGACCGCCGGCGCCGGGCAGAACCCGGCCCGCCAGGCCGCCATCGCCGCCGGCATCCCCGAGAAGGCCACCGCCTGGGGCGTCAACCAGGTCTGCGGTTCGGGCCTGCGCACCGTCGCCATCGGCATGCAGCAGATCGCCAACGGCGACGCCACGGTCATCGTCGCGGGCGGCCAGGAGTCGATGTCGCTCAGCCCCCACGCGCAGTACCTGCGCGGCGGCCAGAAGATGGGCGACGTGAAGCTCGTCGACACGATGATCAAGGACGGGCTCTGGGACGCCTTCAACGGCTACCACATGGGCACCACCGCCGAGAACGTGGCCCAGGCCTTCCAGCTCACCCGCGAGCAGCAGGACCAGTTCGCCACGGCATCGCAGAACAAGGCCGAGGCCGCCCGCAAGGAGGGGCGCTTCAAGGAGGAGATCGCCCCCGTCACCGTCCCGGGCCGCAAGGGCGACGTGGTGGTCGACACCGACGAGTACATCCGCGACGGCGCCACCGTCGAGGCGATGGCCAAGCTGAAGCCCGCCTTCTCCAAGGACGGCACGGTGACGGCCGCCAACGCGTCGGGCCTCAACGACGGCGCGGCCGCGATCGTGCTGATGTCGGCCTCGGAGGCCGAGCGCCGCGGCATCACCCCGCTCGCCACGATCAAGTCCTGGGCCACCGCCGGCGTCGACCCCAAGATCATGGGCACCGGCCCGATCCCGGCCTCGCGCAAGGCGCTCGACAAGGCCGGCTGGAAGCCCGCCGACCTCGACCTGATCGAGGCCAACGAGGCCTTCGCCGCCCAGGCGCTCGCCGTGAACAAGGACATGGGCTGGGACGACGCCAAGGTGAACGTGAACGGCGGCGCCATCGCCATCGGCCACCCGATCGGCGCATCCGGCGCCCGCGTCCTCGTCACCCTGCTGCACGAGATGAAGCGCCGCGACGCCAAGAAGGGCCTCGCCACCCTGTGCATCGGCGGCGGCATGGGCGTCGCCATGTGCATCGAGCGCGCATAAGCAGAATCGCGCGCGCATGGGCGGCCTGAGCCCGGAGACGAAAATCCGTCTTTAGGCCCAAAGCAAAACATTTCGCGTGCGGACGCCATCCGCACGCGGCATGAGGGCATCATCCCCGGGCCGGCGGCGACCCCGTCGCGCCGACCCGGTCACGGCCCACAAAACAGTTCAAGAAACCGGAGGAAACCATGGCTCAGCAACGCGTCGCCCTCGTCACCGGCGGCACCCGCGGCATCGGTGCGGCGATCTCGAAGGGCCTTGCGGCCAAGGGCTACAAGGTCGCCGCCAACTACGGCGGCAACGACGAGGCGGCCCAGGCCTTCAAGGCCGAGACCGGCATCCCGGTGTTCAAGTTCGACGTCGGCGACTTTTCCGCCTGCGAGGCCGGCATCAAGGCGGTCGAGGCCGAGGTCGGCCCGGTCGACGTGCTGGTGAACAACGCCGGCATCACCCGTGACGGCCTGTTCCACAAGATGAGCTTCGAGAAGTGGCAGGCGGTCATCAAGACCAACCTCGACTCGGCCTTCACGGTGACCCGCCCGGTGATCGAGGGCATGCGCAACCGCGGCTTCGGGCGCATCATCCTGATCTCGTCGATCAACGGCCAGAAGGGCCAGATCGGCCAGGCCAACTACTCGGCCGCCAAGGCCGGCGTGATCGGCTTCGCCAAGGCGCTGGCCCAGGAGAGCGCCGCCAAGGGCATCACCGTCAACGTGATCGCGCCGGGCTACATCGCCACCGACATGGTGATGGCGGTGCCCGAGGAGGTGCGTAACAAGATCATCTCGACGATCCCCGTCGGGCGCCTCGGCGAGGCCGAGGAGATCGCCCGCGCAGTCGAGTACCTCGCGGCCGAGGATTCGGGCTTCATCACCGGCTCGACGCTGACGATCAACGGCGCCCAGTACATCGCCTGAGCGGCCGCGCGGGGGTGCCCTCCGGCGCCCCCGCCCCGCCCCGGAACCTGTCGCCCCGGCCGGATGCGGCGCCCGGATGCGGTGGCCGGACGCAGAGGCCTTGAGTCTTATAAGACGCCTCTTCGCGCCTGTTCAGCAATGCACGGCGTCTAATTTTTGCTCGCTCCATCTGCGATTGCTTTAATCGTTGGTGAGGTTTCGTGCCCATGATGCTTCAACCGGGGCGAAGCGCGGGCGGCGAATCACAACGATGAAGACCATCCTGATCCTCACCGATCAGCCCGATCGTGGGCAGAGGCTCGCCGGGCAGCTCCGACCGCTGGGCGAGCCACTGGTGGTCGACCTGCTGGATCCCTACCAGGCCCGCAACGCGCCCGACCTGACGCAGGTGGTCGCCGTGGTCGGCGACGCCTCGCTCGCGCATTCGCAGCAGGTGTCCGGCCTGCACAAGTACATGCACCGCCTCGGCCCGGCGCAGGTTCCGTTCCTCTGCGTGCTGCACGAGGACTCGCCCCGCGCGCACCTGCAGGCGCAGGCGCTCGGCGCGACCCGCACGCTCCGGGCCGACGCGGTGATGCGCGACCTGCTGCCGTCGCTGCGCAGCCTCGTTCCGGGCGAGGGCCAGGCCGAGGTGCGCGCCGCCATCGCCGAGGCCGACACGGCGCTCACCCGGATCTTCGACCTCGGCCGCGCCGGCAGCGGCCCGGCGCCGGCCGTGGCGGCGGCGGGCGCGGACCTCGTGGTCGGCGCCCTCAACAAGGCCGACATCCGCGGCTGGCTCGACGTGGTCTGGCGCTTCGACGACGCGACGCACCAGCACTGCCTGCTGGTTGCCGGCCTGGCGGCGGCCTTCGCCCGGCAGCTCGGCCTGCGCGCGCAGGATTGCCGCGACCTCACCCAGGCCGCCCTGCTGCACGACCTCGGCAAGGCCCGCATCCCGCTGGCGATCCTCAACAAGCCGGGCCGGCTCGACGCGGACGAGATGACGGTGATGCGGACCCACCCGGCGCTGGGCATCGCGATGCTGCAGGGCCAGGACTACCCGGCGGCGATGCTCGCCGTGGTGCGCTCCCACCACGAGGCGCTCGACGGCTCGGGCTATCCGGACGGGCTGACCGCGAAGCAGATTCCCGACCTCGTGCGGCTGATCACGGTCTGCGACATCTTCGGGGCGCTGATCGAGCGGCGGCCTTACAAGCGCCCGCACTCGGGCGAGGCGGCCTACGACATCCTCCGCGGCATGACCGGCAAGGTCGACCCCGACCTCGTCAACGCCTTCAAGCCGATCGCGGAGGCCGCCGGCAGCGCCATGGCCAGCGCCAGCGCAGCCTGAGGTCACGGCTTCGACCGGATCAGCGTCAGATCAGCATCACGGCGCCGACCATCAGGATGAGGCCGAGGGCGCGTGATCCGTCGAGGGGTCGTTGGGCCAGGCCGAGCCAGCCGAACTGATCGATCGCGACCGCGGCGAGCATCTGGCCGGCGATGAGCGATCCGATGAACGGCGCGGCCCCGAGCCGCGGCACCAACACGATTGCCAGCCCGACGAACACCGCGCCGAAGGCGCCCCCGCTCCACGCCCACCAGGGAATTCGCGCCAGGACCGCGGGCGACGGAAGGGGATCGCGCAGGGAGGCGGCCAGCAGCACCATGCCGGCGAGGCCGACCGCGTAGCTCACGGCGCCGGACCACGCCGCCGAGCCGAGCAGGGCCCTGAGTTGGGCGTTCAGGCCCTGCTGCACCACTACGGCTGCGCCGGCCGCCATCGCCGACAGCATCAGGAGGGCGTCAGGCATAACGCTTGGCGCCCGCCACGCACAGGACGACCACGGCGGTGGCGAGCAGCATGCCCGGCGCCACCGGCTCGTGCAGGAGGAGGCCGGCCAGCGCCAGGCCGAGGAACGGCTGCAGCAGTTGGAGCTGACCGACGCCGGCGATGCCGCCGAGCGCTAGGCCGCGATACCAGAACACGAAGCCGACGAGCATGCTGAACACCGAGACGTAGGCCAGCGCCGCCCAGGCCGGCCAGCCGACGTCCCAGGTGCCCGGCAGGCTCGCAAGCGCCAGCGCCAGGGTGACCGGCAGCGACAGCACCAGCGCCCAGGAGATCACCTGCCAGCCGCCGAGCCGGCGCGACAGCGCGGCGCCCTCCGCATAGCCGAGGCCGCAGAGCAGGATCGCCGCCAGCATCATGCCGTCGCCGGCCGGCGACCCGGCCCCGCCCTGCGCCAGGGCGAAGCCGGCGACCGCGAGGCTGCCGACACCGGAGAACAGCCAGAAGGCGGGCTTGGGCCGCTCGTTGCCGCGGAGCACGCCGAACAGGGCGGTCGCGAGCGGCAGCAGCCCGAGGAAGACGATGGAATGGGCCGCGGTGACGTGCCGGAGCGCCAGCGCAGTGAGCAGCGGGAACCCGATCACCACGCCGAGCCCGACGATCGCCAGCGGGACGAGGTCGCGCCGCAGCGGCCGCGGCGCGCGGAAAGCCAGCAGCAGCCCCGCCCCGATGAGCCCGGCGATCGCGGCACGCGCCGCAGTGAGGAACAGCGGCGAGAAGCCCGCCACCGCCACGCGGGTCGCCGGCAGCGAGGCGCTGAAGATCAAGATGCCGAGGAACCCGCTGCCCCACCCCGCCGACATGGCTCTCATCGCGCATCCCCCCGAGGCAGCCCGCTTGCCGCCGCCGGCCTTGACAACCATCGCAGGCCCATGCCGTCAAATGCCCAATCTTTCGCCATCCATGCGGATCGGGCATGATGAATCCGGCCCATCTCGACCTGTTTGGGGCAGTGCTGCGCCACGGCGGCATGACCCGGGCGGCCGACGCGCTGGGCATCGGCCAGCCGCACGTGAGCCGGGCGGTGGCGCAGCTCGAACGCGAACTCGGCTTCCCCCTGTTCGTGCGCGGGCACGGCAGCGCGACCCCGACGCCGGAGGGTGCGGCCTTCGCCCGCGAGGTCGAGCGGACCCATGCCGGGCTCGACCACCTGCGCGAGGCCGCCCGACGCATCCGCGAGGTCGGCAGCGGGCCGCTGCGCGTCGCCTGCCAGCCGTCGCTCGCGGCCCGCCTGCTGCCGCGCGCGATCGGCCGGCTTCATGCGGCCCATCCCGGCGCCCGGGTCGCGGTGCACGTGCCGGCGCCGGACACGATCTGGTCCTGGGCGGCGTCCGACCAGTGCGACCTCGGGCTGGTGCGCCCGCGCCCCGGCCATGCGGGGGTGGTCGCCGAGCCGTTCCTGACGGTGGATGCGGTCTGCGCCCTGCCCCGGGGCCACCCGCTGGCGGCGCGGCGCGCGATCGCCGTGCACGACCTCGCGGAGGCGGCGCTGATCGCCGGCGCGGCCGGCGCGTTCCAGGACGCGGTGGAGGCGGCGTTCCGCGCGGCCGGCCTCGCGCCGCGCTTTGGGATGAGCGCCCAGTACACCGCCGCCCGCTGCGGCCTGGTCGCCGAGGGGCTCGGGTTCGCCGTCGTCGACCCGGTCGCCGCCCGCGGCCTCGCCCTGCCGATCGTCCTGCGCCCGTTCCGCCCATCCCTGCCGATCGCGACCCTGCTGATCCGCCCGGCCCGCCCCCCGGCGATCCTGGCGGAGCGGCTGATCGGGTTCCTGCGCGAGGCGCGCGACGCGGAGGGTTTTGCGGCGGGGTGAGGCGCCACCTCCCTCCCCTCGCTGCGGGCAGGGCGTTTGTAGATGGTACCGCACCGTCATTCCGGGGCGCCGCAGGCGAGCCGGGAATCCAGAACCGCCGACGGTGCAAAGTCCGGCTCGACCAGCGTTTCTGGATCCCGGGCTCCGCTGCGCGGCCCCGGGATGACGAAGGTGCCGCCAATGGGTTTCCGAAGGGCAAGTCGGCATCGGCCATCGCCCTGCCTGCTTTATTAGGGAAAGCGGATCGACACGCCCCTCCTCTCGGGCCGGGTTGCCCTCGCTCGCGGGTCCGTGGGAAAGCGTTCTCCCTTTCCTGAGCACGGGTGTCGCGTGATCGCTTCCTCCTCCGCCACCCTCGTCGGCTGCGGCGCGATCCTGCTGTGGTCGCTCCTGGCGCTGTTCACCGCCGCGTCCGGCACGGTGCCGCCGTTCCAGCTCGCAGCGATGACCTTCGCGCTGGGCGGACTCGTCGGCTGCGCGAGCTGGCTCGCGCGCCGGGGCGGGGTCGCGGCCGGGCTCGCGGCGCTTCGCCAGCCCTGGCCGGTCTGGGCGCTGGGGGTCGGCGGGCTGTTCGGCTACCACGCCCTGTACTTCGCCGCCCTGCGCCTGGCACCGCCGGCCGAGGCCGGGCTGATCAACTACCTCTGGCCGCTGCTGATCGTTCTGTTCTCGGCGCGGCTCCCCGGGGCAGGCGGACTGCGGCCCGGCCACCTCGTCGGCGCGCTCCTCGGGCTCGCGGGCGTCGTCGTGCTGTTCCTCGGCCGCGGCGCGTTTCGCTTCGACGATGCGGCGCTGCCCGGCTACGCGGCCTCGCTCGCCGCCGCCTTCGTCTGGGCGGGCTACTCGGTGCTGTCGCGCCGGGTCGGCACGGTGCCGACGGATGCGGTCGCGGGCTTCTGCCTCGCCACCGCCGCCTTGAGCCTCGCCTGCCATCGCGTGTGGGAGACGACGACTTGGCCGGAGGGCGCCCTGCAATGGGCCGCCGTCGTCGCCCTAGGCCTCGGGCCGGTCGGGGCCGCGTTCTACCTGTGGGACATTGGCTGCAAGCGCGGCGACATTCGCCTGCTCGGCGTCGCGGCCTACGCCGCGCCGGTGCTCTCGACGCTGATCCTCGTCGCCTCGGGCTACGCCGCCGCGACCCCGGTCCTCGGCATCGCCTGCGCGCTCATCGTCGCCGGCGCTCTGATCGCGCTGCGGGCCTCACGCGGGGTGGGGTAGCCGCCGGCTCTTCCTTCCCTCGCAGAGAGGGAAGGAAGCGCACCCGAGCTCACCCGAGCTCACCCGAGCGCACCCGAGCTCACCGCGGCGTCGGGCGCCAGTCCGGTGGGGCCATCTCGAAACCCGAAAAGTCGAAGGCCGGGGAGACCGTGCAGCCGACGAGCGTCCAGGCGCCAAGGCTCGTCGCCGTCTGCCAGTGGCCCTCCGGCACGACCAGCTGCGGCCGCTGCCCGCGGAGGAGGTCGGGGCCGAGATGGTGGGCGGCGGCGTCGTGGCCGTTCGGGCTCACCGTGAGCACCAGCGGCGCGCCCGCGTGCCAGTGCCAGATCTCGGCGGCGTCGACGCGATGCCAGGCCGAAACCTCGCCGACGTCGAGCAGGTAGTAGATCGCGCTGCCGACAGAGCGCCCCTCGACCGTGCGCGGATCGCGGAAGGTCTCGCGGTAGTGCCCGCCCTCCGGGTGCGGCTGCAGCCCGAGCGCCGCGATCACCGCCGGTGCCGTCATGTCCGCCATGGTCGTTCGCATCCTTCGATCGGGCTGGTGGGACCCGTGTTCGCACATCCGCCAAAGGCCCGGTGCCTACTCGGCGATGGCACCCTGGGGAACGTGGAAGCCGGGTGGGGCCTTCGGGGCCGCATCCTTGCGCGGCGCGGGCTTCGCCGGCCTTCGCACCGCCGCGGGCGTCGCTTCTTTGCCGGCTTCGTTCGTGTTCGCCGCGGCGTCCGCCGGGGCGGTCTCGGTCGCGTTGCCCTTGCGATTCCCTTTGGCGTCCCTCTTGCCGTTCCCCTTGGTCCCGCGCGCAGCCACAGGCGGCGCGGCGACGGCCGGCGGGTCGATGCAGGTGCGGAAGGCGAGGGAGGCCAGGGGGGTGCCGTCCTCGGCGACGATCGGCAGGGGATCGGGCAGGGCCGGCAGCGCGGCCTCCCAGCGGATCGGGGCGCCGAGCTGGGTTTCGAGCGCGGCGGGGGCCGGGCCGCGGCGGAGGGTGGCGAGGTCCGGCCCGTAGGCGGTGGCGGGCTTGGCCGCGATCACGACCTGCAGCACCTGGCTGATTTCGGGCGTCAGCGGCCGCAGCGGGTTGGCGACGCTGGCGCGGCCGATCCGCGTCACCGCTACGTCAAAACCCTTCGCGCCCTCGTAGCGCGCGGCCCGCGCGCCGCAGGGCTGGAGCGCGTCGAGGTTCGCGGCGGGCGTCGCCGGCTCGGGCGCTGGCGCGGGAGAGGGAAGCGGAGGCGGCGCATCCTGGGCGCGGGCCGGCGCGGCGGCGAGGCCGGCGGCGAGCAGCGCGAGCAGCAGCGTTCTCATCGCGGGTCGTCCTCCCGGTGGTCGGGCCGTGGCAGGCGCGGCACCGCGTGGTCCTCGACGCGGATCGGATCGAGGTCGAGCACCGCGCCGGAGCGGTCGATCGGGCTGCGCGACGGACCGATCTCGGCGAGCAGCAGCGCCTCGTCCTCGACGTCGTGCTCGCTGTCGAGGTGCAGCGGCGCGCGCCGGCCGCGAGCGAGGAGCCGGAGCACCACGGTGCCGGCGACCGCGCAAGCCGTGACGGCCGCCAGGATCAGGAGCGTTTCCATTGCCCGGCAGCGTTAGCCCAAGCGGCCGTCGCATGCACCCCGGAGCATGCACCCCAGGGTAAGCCCGCCCCGACGCGCCGGGCCGGGGTCCCGAAGCGGAACGGTCCTTGCCTCTCCGGTCCCCGGGCC
>NZ_VRVF01000099.1:0-12706 GCF_008040045.1 Methylobacterium sp. WL8
GATATAAATTTTTCTATCTAAAACGCTATCAAAAATCTGTATAGCTGTAAAAATTAAATTGCGCGAAAGCGCTCTCCCGGCTTATGACGTCGTTCGCAGCAATCGGGGTACCTCGTTCGACGCGCACCCGAAATGCCATCCATGCCGCAAGATCGAAGCCCTATCCGCGAACCTCCAGCTCACACCCTAGCTGGAGATCTGATCCATGGAGCCCATCGACACCGCGGAAACAGTTCGCACTCAGCCGATCCCCACGACGACGCTCAGTCACGCCCCGTTCCTCAGTGACGCCGTCCGCAGGCAGCACGCTGCCTTTATCACCGGCGATACGCGCTTCGCTTCAGTCGCACGGCTCCTCGCCTCGCTTTGGCGTGTCGAGCAAAACCTCCCCGCCAGCATCCATGTCGAGCAGGGCTCAGGCGGCAAAGCCGGCAAGACCCGCAAGCTCCGCGCTGGTTGGCGGCTTCGTCGCGAGGACGCTCTCGCCGGCCGGACCTTCCTCACTCCCGAGATCGCGGCCTATGTCCGCCGCGTGCTCATCCTGCGCGAACCCGGCGCCATGTGGGACGAGGCCAAGATCCTGGGTCATCTGCTCTCCAGTCAGGGACTAGCGCTCAATCTGTTCGCCCCCATGGCGCTCGACCTCGAACTCGCCACCCGTGTCTGGTCCCGCCTACTGCCGAACTTCGTCCTCTCGGTCACGCACCTCAAATTCGAGACCTCGCCCGGACGCGGTGACGATCGCTATCTCCATGATGGCACCGCATGGGATATCCAGCTCGACGTCATCACCCCCGACGGCGAGCTGGCCTTCATCGCGATCGAGCTGAAGTTCATCGAGCAGATGATTGGTCCGTCCGCATCCGTCCGGCCACACTATGGCGAGGTCGCCCGTGCCTCCGGCCTCTACTGCTCCCCCGACGATCCGCTGCTCTACCGCCCCGGGATCGAGCAACTCCGGCGTGAACACACGCTCGCGCAGCTCATGGTCGATCAAGGCCATGCCAGCCGGGGGCTCTTCGTCCTCACTGGCCCCAGCCTGAACCTCCGCGTCGCTGCCTCGGCGAAGGTCTACGCCGACACCCTTGTCGCTCCTCTCGGCGCCACCCCCGACCGGGTCGGGTTCGTCCACCTCACCCTCGAAACCATCCTTGACGCCCTCGCTCACGCAGGAGCTGCCGACCACGCCAGAGCGGTCCACGCTCGCTACCTCGACTTCGAACGTGTGGCTGCCGTGGCGCTCGGTTACGTTCCGCTGGCACCGAGACCGCCCGTACCTCCTTCATCGCCGCTAGCGCTACCCTCACCGCGACCCTCGGCAGCATCCAGCGCAGCCTCCGTGAACGCCGGAGACGCTCCTGCCGTAAATCCGGCCCAAGCCACAGAGCCGGTACCAACAGCGTCGCCAACGCAGACTCAGGGCTGCCGTTCGTCCCTCCGGCGGAGCAGGCAGCGAACCCCGTTGCCTTCAGCGGCTCCCGCCGCACGGCGCCGTTCCCGTCCCACCAGCAAAGCTATCTCGAACACCTCTCCGGGAGGCAACTCGTGAGCCTCCCGCACCTCTGGTTCACAAAAGTGCAACGCCGTCAGCTGCTGCTCAACGGCCAACGATCCGCCGCCGGCAAGGATATCGACCCGTCGCCGGTGGTCAAACTGTTCATCCCGGACGGTGCTGCCACATGGCTGCTGACCGAGTTGGATCCCAGTGAACCTACCCGCGCCTTCGGCCTCTGTGATCTTGGTCTCGGGTCGCCTGAGCTAGGCTACGTCGACCTCAACGAACTCGCCCGGCTACGCGGCTACCTCAAGCTCCCTGTCTCGCGAGATATCTATTTCCAGCCGAATAGGAAGCTATCCGGCTACGCCGCCGATGCCATCGCCGCCGGAAGGATAACGGTATGAAGTGCTCTGCCCGCCGCTTCCATTCTGCATCACGCTAGAAGGGCCGCCAGCCCTCCAGTCCTCAATTCACCCAGAAACTCAATGATATCAATATGTAGAGTCATAGGCATTCCGTTAGCTTATCGAGACATTCCGCTTTTGGTCCTTTTCCGACCTTACGCGTGGTAGACTCTAGGGTCTGCTCGGATATCCGAAGAGGACTATTTACGGGCGACCATAACGTTAGCCCTTCGTGTTATTTTTAGACGTGCTGTCTGCGATGGTCCTTTCTGCAGGCGGACAGAGTGACGGCATTGGTGGAGTGCGGCTACGTTCACGCGCCCTGGTCTGGGCTCGGACATCCGACAACGATCTGGTTCTCACCAATGGCGTCCGCGGATCGGTTTTAGGTGTTAAGTTGATCAGATCTGGATTTGTGGGATCACCTGGTTGGCGGCTGTAACAGATGTCGGCTTCTGACGGACTGCCCGATGGGGCCACGTCCCTTCATCGCAACCCGTTCTGCGTGCTCGGGGCAACGACCCGTGATAGTCGGAGCCGGATCATCGAGCTTGCGGAAGAACGCTCGCTCGTCGGTGACGAAGACGCCTGTCGCGAAGCCCAGAACGCCCTCATCAACCTTCGAGCACGTCTCACTGCCGAGATAGGGTGGTTCCCGGGCGTATCTCCTAGAAAGGCATCGGAAGTCGTGAACGGGGCAGCGAGCCTCTCCCTCACATGCGCGAAAGGCGAGTTGCCTCCGCTTCCTAGGGCGAATGCGCTTGTTTCGCTGCTGGAGACGATGACGCCTGACAAGGAGCCGGCGAAGCTCGCGTCGTTGCTGTTGGCGCTCTCCGAGGCCGTAGAAGAGATCGAATTGGACGACGTCCTCCGAGACATCAACGAAGACCGGTCGGTCGCCGGGTACCAACCCGTGCGAAACGTCGATCTCGTCGCTACCGAATTCGAGTTGCGCAAGCGGACATACCTGAACGCCGTTCGCGACCTGGTCGATCGTCTCCCAAGCAAGGTGATCGTGAAGCTGGTCGATCACCTCGTCGACAAGAGCACCAATGGCGGCCAACGACATGCTCCCCCAGTCATCCAGGATCTCGTCGACGTGTACGAGACTGGAGCCCAGGAGTTCATCCGGCGTGAGACCGAGAACGTCCAGGCTTTGCTCTGGCGCGCTCGTGCCGCCATCCCACATGGTGAGGACAGCGTCTCGAAGGTGTACGAGGACGTCGAGCGGGCTGCGCTGAGTTTCAACGTCGTGACCAAGCCGATCCAGATCGTCAGTCAGGCCAACGGCGTCGATCACGAACCGAGCTCGGACCTCGCGTTCTCCATCCGTCACCTCGCCCTGGACCTGCACAACGACCACGGCTGGCACGTGCTGCCGGATCGGATCACCGCGTTCCTCGCGGCGAACTTCCCCAAGCTGGGCAACATCCAGGAGAAGGTTGCCGAGGATGCCGAGTACCTTCGGAGCGCGGCCGAGGAACGCAGCCGCGCACAGGAACGGAACGCCGAGTACGAACGGTCCCTCGAATACACCGCCGAGATCGGTCTGATGTTCAAGGACACGGTCACCATCAACGCGTCCGGGATCACATGGCAGAAAAGGCGCTTCCCGCTGGATGTCATCACGCGCCTACGGTGGGGTGGCACGCGGCATTCGGTGAACGGGATCCCGACCGGGACGAGTCGGGTGATCTTCGTCGGCGACGCCACGTCGGAGTTCACGATCCATCTCAGGAACGAGGCCATCTACGACAACGTGGTCGAGCGCCTTTGGAAGGGCGTCGGATTCAGGCTGCTCGTGGAGCATGTCGCGCGGTTGAAGCAAACGGGCAGCTTCCCGATCCCGGGCGGTCTGATCCGCGACGATGGGGTGACCCTAACGAGACGTCGTATGTTCGGTTCCAACGAGACCGTCCTCCTGGGATGGCACGAGGTGAACATCTGGAATGGCGACGGCAATTTCTTCATCGGCAAGAAGGACGACAGGAGCGTCCATTCGGCGATGTCGTACCAGGGCATCGACAACACGCCGGTGATCGAGAACCTGATCCGTGCCTTCTTCAAAAGCGAGAAGCCAAGGCCAAGTCAGCTTTTGGATTGAGGTTGCGTGCGGTCCATGAAAGTCGGTGAGGGCCCCGAATTCCGGACCTGCCAAACATCTCGCAGAGAGGCCACTCCAGTCAGTGGCGAAAACGTGTCATTAGGCTACCAGAAGGCCGTCGAGACATCAGCGCCACTGCCTAACCGTCGAGGCGGCCTGTGCCTTGAGGACCGCGTCAGAGGCATCCACCGAAGCCTTGACCGCGTTCATGTCGCTCTGACGGTAGCGGTAGTTCGAGCACCGGGCATTGTAGTCCGAGACAACCGCATTGTAGCGGTCGATGTGGATGTCCGAGGCCTTGTCGATGTAATCGCTCATCGCCTCGACACGCACGCGCTCTGAGAGACAGTATCTGATCTCGGAGCGGCCGAGAGACTGGCCAAGCATTGCGGAGGGCTTGTTTTCGACGTCTTGCCGTACAGGAACCACCGGGGCTGGCTCGTAACTCGGCCGTGGTTCCGGGGTCGAAGGTGGCGCGGCCGAGTAGGATGTCGAACTCGGGTACCGGTGCGAGGTATCGCCCAGTAAGTTCAAGGTAGCGATCACCGCGATGAAGCCCGTGAGTGTCGCGGCCCATAGGCGACCTGCAGTCCAGAACCCCGGTGTCTCAACTCTACGCGACGGTTCTCGCGCCATCGGAGCCGCCGTATCGATAGCCTTGGGTGATGGGGTTGGCTTGAGTGGGGCGGCGACGACCTCGGGTGGCAGCGCCGTAGCTAGTGCCGAGATCCCGGCGAACCCCATCGGGGGCGACGATGCGGGGCTGCCCGATATCATGCGTCCCGTCCTGCTGTGAAACCAAAAGGCGCTCGGGCCGCTTTTTTGTCCTTGGCCAGGATCCCGTCGAGAGCCTCGTCCAGGCTGCGCGCGTCGATCTCGGAACCTCGGCCCCGTGCGGCGAGCCGCGCGCCCTCGCGCACCACGAACGCGGCATCGGAGAGCGGGCGTCCTGCAAGGCGGCTTGCGAAGTCGGCTAAGCGCACGTCGGGGCCGAGCGGCAGACCGGCGAGGAGCGTGTCGAGAAGACCGAGAACCTCCGAGGCGTCGGCGAAGTCCACCTTCACGACGTGATCGAAGCGTCCCCGTCTCAGGATCGCGGGATCGATGATGTCGATGCGGTTGGTCATCCCGATGACCAAGACGCCCGCCTTGATAGCGTCCGGGATCCTTCGGAGGAACTCCGCGATCTCCTCGACCCGATGCTGGGACGCGCCGCCCCTCTCGCGCTCGGACAGGAATGCATCCATCTCGTCGATGACGATCACGGACGGTGCCGTGTCGATCGCCTCACGGAAAAGGTTCGAGATCTTCCGACTGGTGTCGTGGATGTACGGGCTCGCGATGCTTTCGGCGTCGACGTGGTGGCAGGGCCATCCCAGGAATGCTACGAGCCGTTCCACGGCGACGGTCTTGCCGCAGCCCGGCGGACCTTCCAAGACGATGGCTGCAGGGTTGACGATGCCGAGGGCACGGTAGTGGTCACGGTTTTGGATGACGTCGACGACGTGGTCGTTGAAGAATTCCTCCACCACCCTGCGACCCGGCAGATCGAAGCGGCCCCCACCGGAAGGGCTACGACCCGCCTCGCCAGTCCGGGCGGAACCGAGATCTGCCCGCGCCAACACGGGTTCCTCCACCGCGAGTCCCGCCGCTGCGACCAACCTGGCGACCTGTTCCTGGCTCATCCAGCTCAGGTACCCGCCGATACGGGAAGTCGGCACCGCCGGCACCCGAAGCCCGCCTGTCAGCCACGTTCCCAGCAGCAAGGCGTCGTCGGGCGCCTCGTCCGGATCGGCGACCTGGATCGGGAGGATCCGCGTGAGCCTTTCGACGTAGAGCCCCTGAGCGAGTGAGGCGGTCTCCCCGGCCGCCCGGGTCGCGCCAATCGCGGTCGCGAAGGCGAGCGCCTCCTGCGCGTTCTTCGGTGACCGGCTGCCAGACACCGGCACGAGGGTGTGTTCGGGTCCGCTACGAACTAAGCCGTAGCGGATTTGTCCGAAGCGGAACGACGTCAGTTCGCCTTCCTTGATCGTGCCGGTCGCCAGCCAGCCGTCGGCGACGTGTTCGGCTACGAGCAGGACACGGCCACCCGCTCGATCCTCGACGATCTGCCAACCGTCCCCGCCGATGAGCGCACGGCCGAGCGCGATGTCGCCCATGATTGTTGTGCCGATGGGAAGCCAGGGTTCGGACGTCATGTCAGTTCAAGATGATGTTCGAGGCGGAGATTAGGTCGTCCGCATCGGCCGACCTGATGCGCGTCAGGTCGAGCTGGATCACCACGTTCCGGAGACGCTCCACATCGTTCGCGTCGATGGCCTTGCGGCCTTCGTCAATGAGTTTCGCGTAAGCGGCTTGGTCGGCGAACAAGTGGGCCCATTCCTCGACGTAGAGGTTGAAGCGGTCGACGACGAACCAATCCTGTCGGGCGTAGATCGCGAAGATCCGGGAGCCGATTTCCTGTAGCTTCGCCTCGAACTCCTGCCCGGGCCTGGCAATGAGACGCTCGGCGGCCGCCTTCAGGTTCTCGAACGAGGTGATCTCGGTCGGTCGCGCGTGCTGGCGTGCATGCAGCTCGAACGAGGCGATCAGGCGATCGAGTTCGGCCCTGCGGATGATGGGGAGGTTGGACTTGCGAGCTTTCGCTAAGAGTCGCTTCGCCTCCTGCACGTCGTCGTCCGCCCTCTTAGCAGTTTCCGGATCGGTCTCGCCATCAGCAAGCGCGGCGGCTCGCTCCATCCGGTTTCGAACCTCGACCAATTCTCTGTCGTCGACCTTCGCGGCGATCTCTGAGATCTGGCGAGCCGTATCGGCCGCCTCGTCCCGGATGCGCTTCGCCGCCTGGCTATAATCCACGGTCGCCGACTGGCGGGAGTAGAAGTTCCGTCCGGACCTGAAGAGGGCGCCGATCGACGGCACCGAGATCTCAATCTCGATGACGCCGGCATCGGTAATCTCGTATGTCATGTTGAGGTCGGCGCCGGCCGGGATGACGCCGTCGTCGAAGTCGCTGCCGTTGATCTCGAACATCCCAATGAAGCGGTTGTTTGTGAGCGGATGGAGGATGTCGCCTTCCCAGACCTTGAACTTCAGCGAGCCGGCCGATCCAGATCGGAGAGACTCCTCGGCCTTGAAATTCTTTGAGCCCCTAGCGGGAAGTTGATCTCCCGCTTTGACAAGGTAAGCGAGCTCTAGCTGTCCACCGACGCGGGTACGGGCTTCGACGCCGATCGAGTGGGAGGCCGGGATGGCATCGATCGTCGCCGCGGTGCGGGTGATGACGACACGGTCGTCCTTGAGCGTGACCGGGCCGCCATCGACGTCGAAGACGAAGAGCTTGAAGGTGTTGGCACCGGGCTTGGTCAGAGGCACCTCGATGATGGCCCCGTCCTTCAGCGCCGCGCGACCTGACGACCATCCGGTGTCGACGCTGTCGACCTGGAACGCCGCGCCCGGCAGGGGCGCTTGCCCCAGCTTCAGCCTCAGCTTCGCCTTCTGATCCGGCGTCCGCGCAGCGTAGTTCACCGTTAGAGCGAAGCTGGAACCCGCGCTGACGGATCCCCGAGCGGTCTTCCGCGTGCGGCCCTGGGAGCTCCAGTCTACCGACTCGGCGAAGATCGCGGCGCCGGCAGCGACGGCGGTCATCGGGTTCACGTCCGTCGACGGCGCAATCCCGAGCTCGAAGGCCACTTGATCCCGCAGCGGCTTGTACTGGGTCGGCCCGCCAACGAACACGACGCGCTCAATGTCGTGCGGCGAAAGGCCGGCCTTCTCGATGGTCTCCTGCGTGGCCTGCACGGAGCGCTGGATGCTATCCTTCGAGAGGGCATTCAGCTGCGCACGGGTGATCGGAACGTCGATGTAGATCTCGACGCCGGCACTGTCGCGGACGCCAAGCTCGTTCTCGCCCGCCGAGATGATCGCGTCATCCCTACTCGAAAGCTCGATCTTCGCCTTCTCCGCGGCGTACTCGGCCATCCGTCGGAGGGTGCGGTACTGAGGGGCTGTCCACAAATCATTGGGGAGGTCGAACTCGCTGCGCAGCCACGGGGCGACGACGTTATCGACGATCAGGCGGTCGAAGTCCCGACCGCCGCACATCGGGATGCCGCCCTGCCCGAGGAGGCTGACCCTCCCACCGATACTTTGGGCGATAGCCACGTCCAAGGTTCCGCCACCGATGTCGTAGACCAGGAAGATGCCGTCGCCGCGCCGGCTCCGCATGACGCTCATCACGGCCGCCACCGGTTCCTGCATCAGGGCGACCTTGCCGAGGCCGGCCGCGCGGGCCGCCTCCATCGTCGCGTCCTTCTGCATCTGGTTGAAGGCGGCAGGAACGGTGATGACGGTGCCGACGTCGGGGTCGTTGCGGATGGCCTCCGGGAGGTATCCGAATAGGGTTCGCAGCACCTCGGAGGAGCATTCCTCCGGCGTCATAGTGACCTTGACGGCAGGAAGCTTCACGGGCGTCGAGGTGCCGATCAGCCTCTTGAAGAGTATGGCCGCGTTGTCGGGGTTCTTGGCGGCGTTTTGGTACGCGCGCGGCCCCACGAAGCGGTTGCCCCGCTTGTCGACGAAGATCGCCGAGGGCGTGACGTCGGTCTGGTCGGGGCTCTTGTAGAGATGGACATTCTCGCCGTCGAACGAGCAGATCGCGCTGTTCGTGGTGCCGAGGTCGATGCCGACGTACGTGGTCATTGTCCAGCCTTGCGCAGCGTGACGGTGCCAGGACGCAGGAGGCCGGCCGCGTTCATCACAATCGGTTCGATCATCTGGTCGACGACCAGTTCGTCGTCGGGCTCGAAATCCGCGATGTTGATGGCGGTTACGGCGGAGCCGGCGTCGTAAGGCTCACCTTCCACGTTCTCCAACCGGATGCCGACGCTTTGGAGGGACTCCCCGATGCGACGGACGAAGTAGCGATGCTGGTTGGCGAAACGGAGCGCTTCGCCGGCATCCAGCTTCGTCATCGCCCGGGCGAAAAGTTTCTGGAAGCGCCACCCCTCCAAGGCGAGGTCGAGCAAGACTGCTTCCACGTTCTTCGGCTCTGCCCCGTCCGCCATCATGCACCCGCCGGAGTGGTGGTCACTGGAGTCCGCCGAGATCGAATCCATCTTCGGTCGAATGGTATTGAAATTGGTCGTCGCCACAACGTGTAGTTACGCTTCGCGTTGCTGCAAACACGTCTGGCTACCAGAATGTCACACCCGTCTGTGTGACTTCACGGTCAATCCCAGGCCCGTACGTACCGATGAGGGCAAACCCATGGCGAAGTTCCTCGTAGGCCCGGCACTGGAAGGCGCTCCTGCAGCATTCGTGGCCTCCTTTCACCGCGCTCGGGCCGCTGCTCGGGCTCCTGCTGATTGGCTTCGTGGTTCGCTGGATCTCGCAAGGTTTCCGACCGGCCTAGGAAGGCGCGCTTAGTCGGATCCGGTTTGGGTCGAGCACGCTGGCCGGCACAACGTCGCCAACCTTGTAGTGCTGCTGGAGCCACTCGGAGATCAGGCGATTCCGCCCGACCACGCGCACGGCTCTGTTCGCGTTGGCCTTCCGGTTGATGCTCGACATCACCGGCTCGGCGCCGTCGTCGAATGAGATCTGAATGGGCTCGCCGTCCTCGCCCAGGTGCTGGCTGGCTTTGATGCCCGGGTTGATGAGACCCTGGTGATAGTAGGCCTGTCCGAGCGTGATCTCGAAAGGGAAGGCACCACCTACGGCGGCCAGCGGCTGTGGTCGATCGATCTCGGCAGGCCCGATGTCCACTGCTTCTTCGGCCTTCTCCCGCTCGGCCTCCTCAGTGACGGGCTTGCCCTTGTCGCGCCCATTCCATGGCGGATCGAACGCCTTGATGAGCGAGTCCTCCAATCCGGCCGCGAGGTTGATGTCGTAGTTGCCATACCGCAGGTCGGGAATCGGTGTGAACACGAGGATGCGAACCTCGCCTCCCGCCGAGAGCACCTCTTTGATCTTGGCGTTACAGCGGAGGTTGGTGCGCTGGCCAGCGCCCGGGTTGCGGTACCCGGAGAAGCGCTTCCGGACGCTCTGAGTGGTCTTCCCGATGTACTGCACCACGTCGCTCCGGATGAACGCGTAGAGCGCGTTCGGGGTGTCCACGAGAACGTCGTTCACGGTCGCCTTCTCGCCTTCGAGTTTGAACGCGATTGTCTCCCCGGAGGGCAGCCATGCCCCGACGTCGGCAAAGCCGATCAGGATAAGGTTCTCTTTCGTCAGGCCGGGCATCAGTTCTTGTTCAACCCCATCTCGCGGCTCTGCAGCTTCCGTTTCCACAGAGTCTCCATGTCGAGGACGTCCTGGGTAGTCGCGGCTGAACCGGCGACCTCCAGGATGGAGACTTGGTAGTCGCTCGGGTCCCGGCTCTTGAGCCCCACGTTTCCGCCGTGACCGTCCCGGTACGACATCCACCTGCCGTGGAAGCCATCGGCGCCCGTCGCGGAGCCGATGTACTGCTCCCGGGTCTTCGGACAGGTCAGCAAGTAGATCCCACGGGACGCGCCCAGCGTGGCCGCCCAGGCGGAGGGGAGCCCCTCGATCTTTGACAGCGAGGAGATGAACTTGGCGAACCCGGGGAACTCCAGTTCCTGGAAGGCCTGCCGGATCTCCAGGACCTCTTTGTCTTGGTTATCGGCGCGTTGAATCCACGCGCGGCCGCCTTCGCCCCATTCGATAATTAGGCGGCCGGCGAGATCGCTGAGCCTGGCGTCCAGCGTGAGCTCGTAGACGTCGGCCGCCCCGACCTCGTCGAATCCGACGGCGTGCGGCCACTGTCGCACCATTTCGTTCGTGCCGACGTACCAGCAGGCGTAGAAGCCGGCCAGCATGGTTTCGCCGGCGGGAGTGACGACGAAGCTCGCCCAGAAGGACGCGGTCAGCTTCATCCGGTTCCCGATGCTCTGGCCGTTCTGATAGAACTCGAAGGCCGGCCGGTCGTCACGCCACAGTTCGTACGGGGTGCGCCCCTTCAGGGAGCGGCTGTCCTGGTGTCGGAGCAGCCGGACCTCACGTGGAGCGATGCCAGCCTGGGCGAGGAGGGAGTTGAAGCGGAGGGGCACGGCTTAGAGCTCGATCTTCCAGTAGTCGAGCACTTCCTGGACCTCCGCCCGGGGGTAGTGCGGGCCGGCATGGGCAAGGTCGCCCTTGATTGCCGCCCGCCGCTTCCTGACCTGCTTCTCGATCTCGGGCGTCAGGTCGATGACACCCAGCGGCCTCTTCTGGCCAGGCTTGCGAGGCCAACTGTCCGGATAGTCGTCCCACGCGTCCCAGGCATCGAGAGCCTGCACAGTCTCGACCAAGCTCTCGTGGTCGCAGGTCCATTCGTAGAGGTTGCGGGAGCAGATCCGGAGCATGGCCTTGACCTCAGGCATCGTGTCTGTGAACGCCTTCAGGGGCGTCGGCAGCAGGACCATGTTGGCCACGCAAGAGAAGAATCGACGGTCCTTCACGACGTCGTTGCCCTTCTGAAATAGCGGGTCGTCCACTCCCCAGATGTGACAGCACGACCAGTGCGGGCGGTCCTTTGTCCGGAGGCCAAGCGCCATCGTGAGCGCCTTGTTGGCGTTCAGGTTACCCTCGGTCTTGTGGGCAGACTCGCCCGTCGCCCGCTTCGTGTTCATCTGCGGCTCGGACCACTTCCCCTTGTAGAAGTGGTGACCCCGGCCGTGTTCCGGGTACCATGTCGGCAGCAGTCGGAAGGTCTCAGGCGCTACCCAACGGGCGGTGCGCTCGATCAGGGTCACGATGGCCTTCAGGTCGATCTCGGCCCGCAGCGCTTCCAAGCCGTCGGCAGCAACCTTCGGCAACCCATTCTCCCTCAACTTCCCGCGGCGGGCGGCTTCCCGCGAAAGGATTCTCACATCTGAAAGCTGCATGCTAGGCATAGCAACCATTAGATACAGTTCCTGAGGACCAGCGTGCCGGGGCATCCGCGTTGATCACCCGCGAGCACACTCAGGAATCACTGTCCCAGGCCTACGTGCACGCTCTCGCCGGCGTCGCCAGCCTCAATCTCGCGGTTCGCACCAACTACGACTATGGAATCGACGGTGCCTTTCACCCGGTCCGCATCGTGGGCGGGGTTAGGGTGCCGTCGGCGTTCCCGGTCGAGTACCAGATGAAAGCCACCATCGACTGGCGGCATTATAGCGAGTTCGTCGTCTACGACCTTGATGCCCGGGCGCATCGGTACCTGACCAACCGGGAACCGCGACAGGCGATGGCCATTCTCATCCGGCTTTGCCTGCCACCGGACGAGGCGCACTGGCTGGACGGATGCGAGGCGCAACTTCGCCTTCGAAACTGCTGCTACTGGTTCCGTCCGGCCGGGCCGCCCACTATCAATGTCTCCTCCGTCCGCATCCGCATCCCGCGCGCCAACGTGCTGACGCCGGACGCGCTGAGGGGTATCATGGTTCTCGCTCGCGCCGAGGGCTCGCTATGACCGAGCCGGCCGATCCCATCGACGGTATCCCGCTTCACACCAAGGCCGTCCCGTCATCACAAGACACAGCGAGCCTCAGTGCGGCCCTGAAACCACTGCCAAGAGCTACGGGTTATCGCTCTGTGCGATCGGCCCTGTGGCGGCTACATCCATTATCACCCTGGATGGCTGACCACGGGAACCATCCCGACATAAGAACCCTGTCCGACTGACACGCCCCTACCCCCTGCGAACCTGGCTACCCC
>NZ_VRVF01000009.1:0-104876 GCF_008040045.1 Methylobacterium sp. WL8
CCGGAACGCCCCCTCGACATCCGCCCGCCGCCCGCGCAGCCGTGAGGGCTATCTACGTCTCAAGGAGACGCAATAGGCTTCGCACATCTCTGCTTCTGGCGCCTTGATTTGCGCGCATCCCCTCGCCCCGCACGGATCTCGGGCTTGCCCGAGATCCGAACCTGCCTGCCGAAGTCGGGCAGGCCCGACTTCGGTGGGGGAGAGGGCTTTGACGACCTCGTCGTCGGCAAAGCGAGGCGGCAGCCGACGGTGAGGGGGCTGAGCCGGAGGAGGCTCTTCCGGAAGCTCCCCCTCACCGTCGCTTCGGCTTCGCCTCCGCTTCCCGGCTGCACGACGGGGTACAGCCGGGCCTCTCCCCGCCTGCGGGGAGAGGGGGGAGCCGCGCGTCATCCGAGGCTGTGCGGAATCGGTGAATCGGGAACCTGGGAAGGGGGACATCTCCCGCGTCATGATGTTCGGCACGGTGGCAGCCGAACGCCGCCTCTCCCTCACGCCTCGCCCACCGCCGCCAACGCGAAGCCGTAGATCAGCGCCACCTCTTCGAGCCGGTCGAAGCGGCCGGCGGCGCCGCCGTGGCCGGCTTCCATGTTGGTGCGCAGCAGGACCGGGCCGCCGCCGGTCATGGTCGCGCGCAGGCGCGCCACCCATTTGGCCGGCTCCCAATAGGTCACCCGCGGGTCGGTGAGGCCGCCGAGCGCCAGGATCGCCGGGTAGGCCTTGGCTGCGACGTTGTCGTAGGGCGAGTACGACAGGATGGTCCGGAACGCCGCCTCGCTCTCGGCCGGGTTTCCCCATTCCGGCCATTCCGGCGGTGTCAGCGGCAGCTCGGCGTCGAGCATGGTGTTGAGCACGTCGACGAAGGGCACGTCGGCGACGATGCCGGCGAACAGCTCCGGGGCGAGGTTGGCCACCGCCCCCATCAGCATGCCGCCGGCGCTGCCGCCATGCGCCACGATCCGCTTCTCGGACGTGTACTGCGCCGCGATCAGCGCTCGGGCGCAGGCGACGAAGTCGGAGAAGGTGTTGGGCTTCTTCTCGCGCTTGCCGTCGAGGTACCAGCGCCAGCCCTTCTCGGTGCCGCCGCGGATGTGGGCGATGGCGTAGACGAAGCCGCGGTCGACGAGGCTCAGCAGGTTGGTGCGGAACGCCGCCGGCATCAGCGTGCCGTAGGCACCGTAGCCGTAGAGCAGCAGCGGCGCCGTCCCGTCGAGGACGAGGTCGCGCCGGTGAAGCAGCGAGATCGGCACCTGCGCCCCGTCCCGGGCGGTCGCGAACAGCCGCCGCGTGACGTAGTCCTCGGGCGCGTGCCCGCTCGGGATGGTCTGACGCTTGCGCAGGGCGCGGGAGCGGGTGGCGCAATCGTAGTCCCAGGTCTCCGTCGGCGTCGTCATCGAGGAATAGGCGAAGCGGATCGTCGCCGTCTCGAACTCGTAGCCGGGCTGGAGGCCCAGCGAGTAGGCCTCCTCCGCGAACGCCACCGCGTGCTCCTCGGCGGTCGCGAGGTCGCGCACGATGATCCGCGGCCGGGCGTTCTCGACCTCGAGGCGGACCAGGTGGTCGGCGAGCAGATGCAGGTGGCGGATCATGGTGCCGGCGCGGTGCGGCACCAGGTCGGCCCAGTGCCCCCGGCCTGGTTCGGCCACCGGGGTGGTGACGACCTTGAAGTCCTCGGCGCCGTCGGCGTTGGTGAGAATGTAGAGGTCCGCGCCGCGATGCTCGACCGAGTAGATCAGCAGCGGCTCGCGCGGCTGCACCACGCGCAGGCGCCCGTCCGGCGCGGCGCGGTCGAGGAGGTGGACCTCCGAGGTCTCGTGGTCGCTCGCGGTGATGGTGAGGTAGGCGCCCGACTGCGTCGCCCCGATGTGGACGAAGAACCCGGAATCGCGCTCGACGTAGACCGTGGCGTCGTCCGCCTGCTCCGCGCCGAGGCGGTGGTACATCACCCGCGCCGGCCGGTGGTTGGCGTCGACCGCGACGTACCAGAACCCGGCGCCGTCGGCCGACCAGACCGCCTCGCCGGAGGTCGCCTCGACGCGGTCGGCCGCATCCGTCCCGGTCGCGAGGTCGCGCACCCGGATCGCGTGCAGCTCCGAGCCCTTGGTGTCGACGCCCCAGGCGAGGCGCGCATGGTCGTCGGAATGGGCGGCGCCTGCGATCTCGAAGAAGGCCAGGCCCTCGCCCTCCTTGTCGCCGTCGATCAGGATCTCTTCCGCCCCCGCGTCGTCGCCGGCCGCGGATGGGCGGCGGCAGACCAGGGGGTGCTGCCCGCCGTCGCGGTGGCGGGTGTAGTAGGCGAACGGCCCGTCCGGCGTCGGCACGCCGCTGTCGTCCTCGCGGATGCGCCCGCGCATCTCGGCGACCAAAGTTTTGCGCAGCGGCGCCGCGCCGGCGAGCGCCGCCTCGGCGTAGGCGTTCTCGGACCTCAAGTAGTCGCCGATGTCGGCCGGCAGCGCCGACGGGTCCTTGAGGACGTCCTGCCAGTTCTCGGCCTTCAACCAGGCGTAGTCGTCCGACAGGGTGCGCCCGTGGACGACGAAGCTGTGCGGCCGGCGCTGCGCACGCGGCGCGTCGGAGGCGGGCGGGACGTGGGCCGTGTCGAACGCCATTGGAGATTTCCCGTGGAGAACCTGCGCGAACCTGGGCATGTGCCGTGCGGCCCGGCCCCGGACAAGGCCCGGCGTGCAATGGTCTCGCCCCGGCTTGGTGCCGGCCGCGTTGTCCTCCGCAGGTTCTGCAATCTGGGGTAGAGCCGATTCGGTGGGATGCTTCGCCCTTGAGTAGGCATCGCTTTAGCCGATTTCGTTAAGCTGAAATATCCTTCCGGATAGTTGACGTTGCGTATCCGAACTGTCGTCGAGCAACTTGCGGGCGATCTGCAAATATCCTAATGAGAAGTCGTCGCGGGGAGGGGTCCCCGCATTTTACTCAGCACTTGCGGGCGGGCCGAACATTGCTGCGGGAATGCCCGCATCCTGGCGAGAGACGGCGGGGCCGACGGCCCGCGCCGCCCAAGACCCGTCGACAGCCTGAGCGTCCAGAGGACATGGCCGAACATGAACGACACTGAAACCACGGTCGACTACGTGGAACTCGCAGCCGACATCGTGTCGGCCTACGTCAGCAACAACCCGGTCCCCCCGGGCGAGCTGGCCCAGCTGATCACCCGCATCCACGCGTCGCTGATGCAGGTCGCCGGCGGACAGGCCGAGGCCGAGGCGCCCGCCGGCCCGCTGACCCCCGCCGTGCCGGTGAAGAAGTCCGTCACCGCCGACCACATCATCTGCCTGGAGGACGGCCGGACCTTCAAGTCGCTCAAGCGCCACCTGCGCGCCAAGTACGACATGAGCCCGGAGCAGTATCGCGCCAAGTGGGGCCTGCCGCCGGACTACCCGATGGTCGCGCCGAACTACGCCAAGGCCCGCTCCGACCTCGCCAAGGCGATCGGCCTCGGCCAGACCCGCTCGGGCAATTACGACGAAGCCGCCTGAGACCGCCATGCGGAGCGCCGGGGCACGGTTTCCCCGCGTCCCGCGCGATCTCGAGCGTCTTCCGTGATCTCCGGATCACGGAAGACGCTCTCTTTCGTCGTGCGGTCGCGTTTTCTTCACGCAAGCCGACATCCACGCGCTGGACAATGCGCGCGATGGGCACAAACCTTGCGCGTCACCGTGCCTGGTTCTGCGAGCGGTTTGTCCCCATGAGCGATGCCAAGATGTCGACTGAGGCGGTCCCGACCGACGACCTCGGCAAGGCGAACGACGTGCTCGCCGAATGGGCCGCCCGCTCGGCCGCCGACAGCGACGCCCTGGTCGAGCGCCTCGCCGGGATGGGCTACGACGTCCGCGGCAAGTCCGAGGAGGAGATCGCCGAGGTGCTGAAGCATCCGCCGGCGAAGCCCGGCGCCGACCCTGCACCCTAGGGTGCGTGACGCTCCACAGCGTCGTGGTCGTCAAGTCTTGATCTAGGACGATTTTCAGGACTCTCCTGTTTCCTTCGTCGTGACGAAGACCGTTCGCCTTGGGAACAAAACATGAACAAACTCTCTCAGGCTCGGACCGCTCGCCTGGCTCCTCGCCCCCTTGCCCGCCCGGTCGCCCTGCCGCGAGCGGAGGCCGCGATCGGGCGTGCTGGCGAGCGGCTGCTGGCAGCCTTGGCCGCCGACGGCGCCTACGCCTTCCCGGACCCGGTCGAGGACGCGATGCTGATCGTGCGCTGCGGCGGCGGCGTCTCGCTCGGCGGCGGCCGCTTTCCGGCGGCGTCCGGCGAGCGCCTGCTCGCCGCCGACCTCGCCCTGCGCGAACCCGGCCCGCGCGGGCGGATCGTGCTGTCGATCGCCGGCCGGGCGCGCCTCCGGCGTGGCGACGCGCCGGCCGGCGAAGCCTTCCGCGGGCAGCATCTCGACCTCGTAGTCGAGGGCGAGGGAACGGAGAGGCGCCTGCGCGACGCGGCGGAGAGCCCGATCGCCTGGATGGTGCGGCGGCGCGGCCGCGACGGAGCGCCGCTTCTCGACCGGGCGTCGTTCGAGGCCGGCGAGCGCCTGCGCCGCGACATCACCACGGGTATGCTGATGCCGCGGATGGGCATCGACTGGACGGCGATCCGCGTCGACGGCTCGGGGCCGCGCGACGCCGCCGGCGCCTCCGACACGATGATGGCGGCGCGCGCCCGGGTGGACCGCGCGATGGATGCGGTCGGCCACGACCTGTCGGGCCTGTTGATCGACCTGTGCGGCCACGTGAAAGGGCTGGAGCGGATCGAGGAGGAACGCCGCTGGCCGGCCCGCTCCGCCAAGGTGGTCGCCAAGATCGCCCTCGGGCGGCTGGCCGAGCATTACGGCCTGCAGCGCGAGGCCATAGGCCCGGACCATGCCCGCATGCGGCTGTGGCGCGACCGGGCGTGAGGCGGTCGCCAGCTCAGGCGGCGAGGCGGACCGCGTCGCGGTGAATGCGGTCGGCCATGGCGCGGACGCCGTTGGAGCGCTGCGGGGTGAGGTGCTCGCCGAGGCCCAACTTGGTGTAGAGGGCGAAGGCGTCGGTGTCTGCCGCCTCGCGCGGGGTCTTGCCGTCGAACAGCGCGACCATCAGCGCGACGAGGCCGCGCACGATGTGGGCGTCGCTGTCGCCCCGCAGGTGAAGGCGCGGCACGTCGGCGGACGCATCGACGTTCAGGTCGATCCACACTTGGCTGGCGCAGCCCAGCACCTTGTTCGACTCCGCGTGCAGGGCGGCGTCGGCCGGCGGCAAGGTGCGCCCGAGCTCGATCAGGTAGCGGTAGCGCTCTTCCCAGTCGTCGATGAATTCGAAGTTCTCGACGATGGTCTCGATCGGAGGCAGCATGCTCGGCCGGTGTTCTGTCGGGGGCGCGGGGGTCGTCCAAGATATAGGTCGCCACCCCGGCCGAAGCGAATCCCGCGGCGCCCTTCAGGCCAGGCCGTCGATCCGCGCCTCCGGCAGCTGCAGCCGCAGCGGGTCCTCGGCCGTCGCCACCCCGGTGACGGCGATCTCGGCCTGAGCCGCGTAGGCCGCGATCAGCCGCGGCCCGAGCTTCGGGATGTTGGGCCGGCCGGATTCATCCTGGTCGCCGGCGCCGGAGGTGATCGAGAGGCGCACCGGCGCGCCGGGGGCGGCGTCAATGTCGATGGCGATGGCGCAGGCGACGCTCTCGGCGGTGGCGTCGAGGCACTCGGCCACGATCTCGGCGACGATCATCCCGAGCGCGTTGGCGGTGCGCGGCTCGACGAGGCTGGTGCCGGCGCCGCCGAGGTGGACGCCGATGCGCCCGGCGCGGCGGAGCTGGCCGAGGCCGGAGGCGAGCCGATGCAGGTAGTCGCGCAGGTCGATCGAGGCGATGTGGGGCGCCTCGTGCAGGTGCTGCTGCACCAGCGCGATCGCCCTCACCCGCTGGCCCAGCGCCTCGAAGCTGCCGCGGCAGGGCTCCGGCGCCGCGCGGCCGTAGAGGCCGATCAGGCTGACCATGACCTGCAGGTTGTTGCGGACGCGGTGGTAGACCTCCGCGAGCAGGGTCTCCTTCTCCTGCAGCGCCTCCTCGATATGCACCTCGGCATGCTTGCGGTCGGTGATGTCGAAGCACGAGCCGAGATAGCCGCGGAACTCGCCGTCCTCGGTCAGCGGCCGGGCGGTGTCGAGCAGCCAGCGATAGGCCCCGTCGTGACGACGCAGGCGGAACTCGACGGTGAAGGGCTCGCGCGCGGTGAACGCCTCGGAGACGATGCGCGCGTGCCGCTCGAAGTCGTCCGGATGCAGGCCCGTGCGCCAGCCGACGCCGAGTTCTTCCTCCAGCGGCCGGCCGGTGAACTGGAGCCAGCACTCGTTGTGATGGATCGCGTGGCCGCGATGGTCCGAGCGCCACATCATCAGCGGGACGTCGTCGGCGAAGCGCCGGAACTCCGCACTGACACCGTGCGCGCCCGGCCTGCTGTCCTGACCGCCCGCACCGGCCGGCTTCGACTCACCGTTCATGATCTACCCGATCCGCCCCTGGTTCGACCTGATGTGCGCAAGACAAGCGCCGGTCAACGTGTCGGGCCTTGGGCCGTTCCGATCAGACGTCGTCGTGTCATGGAAGTGGCCGCGCAGACCCGATCCGGGGCCGGCGCGGCGTTGCGTCGGAGCCGATTTCAGCGCGGGTCCGGCGGCCCTTCGCCCTTGCCGACGAAGGGGATGCCGTCGATCGGGCATTCCTCGGTGCCGACGCCCTGGCGAGTGATGGCGCGCACCGCGTCGCGGGTGGCGTCGGGGTCCTCGATCCAGCGGCGGTAGAAGTCGTAGGGGCATTCCGACAGCCCGTGCCGATTCTCCTTGGAGTTGATCATCCCGGTGTAGCCGCGGTGGAGCAGCTTGAAGAGGTGGTTTTCCGACTGCCCGTGCGCGCGGAAATCGCGAATCAGGAATTTCGAAAGCGCCGCGTACTGGATGCCCATCTCCTCCTCGCCGCACTCGCCGAGCGTGCGCCCGTCGAAGCCGACGATCGCCGAGTGGCCGAAGTAGCTGTAGACTCCGTCGAAGCCGGCGGCGTTGGCCACCGCGACGTAGGTGTTGTTGGCGAAGGCCATCGCCTTCGACATCAGGATCTGCTGCTCTTTCGCCGGGTACATGTAGCCCTGGCAGCGGATGATGAGTTCCGCCCCGCGCATGGCGCAATCGCGCCAGATCTCGGGGTAGTTGCCGTCGTCGCAGATGATCAGGCTGATCATCAGGCCCTTCGGCCCCTCCGAGACGTAGGTGCGGTCGCCCGGATACCAGCCCTCAATCGGCGTCCAGGGCATGATCTTGCGGTACTTCTGCACGATCTCGCCCTGGTCGTTCATCAGGATCAGGGTGTTGTAGGGCGCCTTGTTCGGATGCTCCTCGTGGCGCTCGCCGGTGAGCGAGAACACGCCCCAGACCTTGGCCCTGCGGCAGGCGTCGGCGAAGATCTCGGTCTCGGCGCCGGGCACGGTCGAGGCGGTCTCGTACATCTCCCCCGCGTCGTACATGATCCCGTGGGTCGAGTATTCGGGGAAGATCACCAGGTCGAGACCCGGCAGGCCGGCCTTCATGCCGACGATCATGTCGCCGATCTTCGTGGCGTTCTCCAGCACCTCCGCCTTCGTGTGGAGGCGCGGCATCTTGTAGTTCACCACCGCGACGCCGACGCTGTCGGCGCTGGACGAGATGTCTCCGTGCATCATGGCGTAGGTTCCTCCTGGCTCGGGTTTCTTCCCTCCCCCCGACGGATCTCGGGCTTGCCCGAGATCCGCGCCTTGTGTGCCCAAGTCGGGCAAGCCCGACTTGGGTGAGGGGGAGGGTGGCCCGCGAAGCGGGTCGGGAGAGGGGATCGACGGTGCCGTAAAGCGCGTTTCCCTCTCCCGACCTTCGCTGACGCGAAGCCCACCCTCCCCCGCAGAGGGGGAGGGGGTGTCGCTGTGTCAGTGGCTGATCATCCACGGCCGCGCGTTCGGGAAGCTCTTGGCGGCCGTGGGGTTGGATTTGGCCTTCGTCCCCGAGCAGCAGCCGCAGCCGGCCCCGTGCGCGGACGACTTGCGGGGGGCGTGCGCGCTCCGCTCGTTGGTCGCGTAGGCCTTGCGCCGGCCCGCATCCATCGAGGCGAGGTTCGGCGCGGTGAGGAAGGCGCGCCCGCACGCCGTCCCGCAATCGGGGCAGTCGTGCGGGTCCTTGAACTGCGCCATAGGGCGCAGCACCGTGAACGGCCCGCAGGCCTCGCAAGCGTAATCGTAGACCGGCATTCGCGCGCTTCCAGGCAAAGTGTGTGCGGTTTGCCGGCCGGGAAGCGCGGCAAACCAGGAGACTACAGATCCGGTGAGAGCGGCATCTGGATCGAGCCGTCGATGAACTTCGTCGGCCCGTCGGCGCCGGGATTGATGTCGAACTCGAAGATCTTGGTCGGAATCCACAAGGTCGCGCAGGCGTTGGGGATGTCGACCACGCCCGAGATGTGGCCCTGGACCGGTGCGGTGCCGAGGATCGAGTAGGCCTGCGCGCCCGAGTAGCCGAACTTCTTCAGGTACTCGATCGCGTTGAGGCAGGCCTGCCGGTAGGCCACCGTCACGTCGAGATAATGCTGCTTGCCGTATTCGTCGACCGAGACGCCCTCGAAGATCAAGTGGTCGTCGAACTTCGGCGTGACCGGCGACGGCTTGAAGATCGGGTTCTTGATCCCGTACTTGGCCATGCCGTCCTTGATCAGGCTGACCTTGAGGTGGACCCAGCCGGCCATCTCGATCGCGCCGCAGAAGGTGATCTCGCCGTCGCCCTGGCTGAAATGCAGGTCGCCCATCGAGAGGCCGGCGCCGGGCACGTAGACCGGGAAGTAGATCTTCGATCCGCGCGATAGGTCCTTGATGTCGCAATTGCCGCCGTGCTCGCGCCCCGGCACCGTGCGGGCGCCTGTCGCGGCCGCCTTCTCCTTCGCCTCGCCCTTGAGGCGTCCCATGTGGGCGGTGGGCCCGAAGGGCAGGGTGGCGAGAGCCGGCACCCGGTTCGGGTCGGTGTCGAACAGCGCCTTCTCGCGGATGTTCCAGGTCTCGAGCATCTTCGGATCGGGCAGGCAGCCGATCAGGCCGGGATGGATCAGGCCGGGGAAGCGCACGCCGGGTATGTGGCGCGACTTGGTGAACATGCCCTCGAAGTCCCAGATCGACTTCTGGGCCTGAGGGAAGTGCTCGTCGAGGAAGCCGCCGCCGTTGTTCTTCGAGAAGAAGCCGTTGAAGCCCCACTGGCTCTCGGGCTTGGCGCCGATGTCGAGGAGGTCGACCACCAGGAGGTCGCCGGGCTCGGCGCCCTCGACGCCGATCGGGCCGGAGAGGAAGTGCACGATCGACAGGTCGATGTCGCGCACGTCGTCGGCGGAATCGTTGTTCTTGATGAAGCCGCCGGTCCAGTCGTAGGTCTCGACGATGAAGTCGTCGCCGGGCTTCACCATGGCGACCATCGGGATGTCCGGGTGCCAGCGGTTGTGCACCATGTCGTTGTCGTAGGCCGATTGCGTCAGGTCGACCTTGATCAGCGTCTCGGGCATTTTCTGACTTTGCTCCCTGTCTTGGAAACCTGGGGACGGCGATGCCCCGAACGACCGGTTGACCCGGCCGAAACCTTTCAGCTCGCGAGCAGCCGTTTCAGCGCGTCGTCGAGGATCTGGATGTCGTCGGGGCTGGTGCCCGGTCCGCCGGCGAAGTGGCCCCACCACGTGTCGATGACGCGCAACTCGGCGTTCGGCATCGACTCCGCCTCGATCCGGTTGTCCTCGGGCGGGAAGTACAGGTCGGTCGAGGCCGGCATCAGGATCGCCTTCGCGGTGATCGCGCGAAGCGCCGCCTTGGTGTCCCCGAGGAAGGTGTCGTTGGCGCCGATGTCGCCGTTCTGCCAGGTCCACAGCATCGCGAGCAGGTCGTTGGCGTCGCGCGTATAAAACAGGCCTTCCCAGAATCCGACGAGGAAGTCTTCGAGCGAGGCGTAGCCCATGTGGGTCTTGTCGGCCTCGATCCGGTAGAAGGTCTGCGACAGGCCCCAGCCGGCGTAGACCCGGCCGAAGGCGCGCAGCCCCTTGTTCGGCGGGCTCGCATACCAACCCTCTGCGAAGGCGGCGTCGGCCTGGAGCGCCGCCTTGGCGCCCTCGAGGAAGACGAAGTTGTGCCGCGAGCACTTGGCCGAGCCTTGGAACGGCAGGATGCGCGGGACCATTTCGGGATAGAGCGCGCCCCAATGGTAGGTCTGGAGCGCCCCCATCGACCAGCCGGTCACCAGGACCAGTTTTTCGATGCCGAAATGCTCGGTGACGAGCCGGTGCTGTGCGCGGACGTTGTCGTAGGCCGTGACGTTGGGGAAGCGCGGCCCGTTCCAGGGAGCCGGCGTGTTGCTCGGCGAGGACGAGAGCCCGTTGCCGAACATGTTCGGGATGATGATGAAGTACGTGTCGGGGTCGAGGGCCTTGCCCGGCCCGATCAGCCACTCGTTCTCGGTGTGCTGGCCGGAATACCAGGTCGGGTAGACGATGGCGTTGTCGCGGGCCGCGTTGAGCGTGCCGAAGGTCTTGAACGCGAGCTTGGCGTTGCGCAGCGTCTTGCCGCACTGGAGAACGTGGTCGCCGAGCTCGAAGATCTCGTAATCGGCCATGATGTCCTCGTTTAGACCGAGAGGAAGCGGGCGACCTGCGCTTCGTCGATGTCGGCGCGCAGCGACTCGTGGACGATCTCGCCGTTCTCCATCACGAGCACCCGGTCGGCGACGTCGAGGGCGAAGCTCAGCACCTGCTCGGAGACGACGATCGACAGGCCGCGCGCGTCGCGGATCGCCTTCAGCGTCCGCCCCATCTCGCGGATGATCGAGGGCTGGATGCCCTCGGTCGGCTCGTCGAGGAGCAGCACCTTCGGGCGGCTCGCGAGCGCCCGGGCGATGGCGAGCTGCTGCTGCTGGCCGCCGGAGAGGTTGCCGCCGCGCCGGCCCTTCATCTCCAACAGCACGGGGAACATGTCGTAGAGGTCCTGGGGGACGCGGCGTGTGCCGGTGACGGTCAGCCCGGTCTCGATGTTCTCCTGCACCGTCATGGTCGAGAAGATCATCCGGCCCTGCGGCACGTAGGCGAGGCCCTTGGCGACGCGGGCATGGCTCTTGAGGCCGCCGATTTCGGCGCCGTCGACGCGGATCGAGCCGGCCTTCACCGGCACGATCCCCATCAGGGTCTTCATCAGCGTGGTCTTGCCCATGCCGTTGCGGCCCATCACCGCGACGATCTCGCCGGGCGCGACCTGGAAGTCGAGGCCGTGCAGCACCTCGCTCTGGCCGTAGGCTGCGTGCAGGTCCGCGACGCGCAGGATCGGCGCGGCCGACGGGATCGTCGGCAGCGGAGGGGCTTTCGCCAGGGGAGGATGCGCGGTCTGCAGCATGATGCTCAGTGTCCCAGATACACTTCGATGACCTTCGGATCGTTCTTGACCCGCTCCATCGAGCCCTCCGACAGGACCTTGCCCTGGTGCAGCACGGTGACCCGGTGGGCGATGTCCTCGACGAACTTCATGTCGTGCTCGATCACCAGCACCGAGCGGCCGACGATGATCTGGTTGAGGAGCTCGGCGGTCTTGATGCGCTCGCCGACGCTCATCCCGGCCACCGGCTCGTCGAGCATCAGCAGCTCCGGGTCCTGGATCAGCAGCATGCCGATCTCGAGCCACTGCTTCTGGCCATGGCTCAGGAACTCGGCCCGCTCCAGGAGCTGGTCCTTGAGGAAGATCGTCTCGGCGATCTCGTGGATGCGGTCGCGCACCTCGGCGTCGCGCTTGAAGGTCAGCGCCCCGAACACCGAGCGCCCGCGCGGGAACGAGATCTCCAGGTTCTCGAACACCGTGAGGTCGTCGTAGATCGACGGCGTCTGGAACTTGCGCCCGACGCCGGCCTGGACGATCGCGCTCTCGGTGAGCTTGGTCAGCTCCTGGCCCTTGTACTTGATCGACCCGGCGCTGGCGCGGGTGCGCCCGCAGATCAGGTCGAGCACGGTGGTCTTGCCGGCCCCGTTCGGGCCGATGATCACCCGGATCTCGTTGGGGTCGACGTAGAACGAGACGTCGTTGACCGCCTTGAACCCGTCGAAGGAGACGGTGAGCGCGTCGACCGCCAGCAGGTATTCGGGGGCGTTCGGGTTAGCGCCGATGACGGAGCCCGGGAGGATCGCGGCGTTCATGATGCTCTCACTCGGCCGGGGCGCCGTGGGGGACGATCGCGGGGGGCGGGGCGCGCAGACCCTTCACCCGGCGGGTGAGGCGGGGTTCGATGTGCTCGCGCCAGATGCCGGCGAGGCCGTTCGGGAAGGCGAGCACCACGGCGATGAACAGGGCGCCGAGGCCGAACAGCCACAGGTCGGGGAAGGATTCCGAGAAGCTGGTCTTGGCCCAGTTGACGAGCAGCGTGCCCCAGACCGCGCCGAACAGCGACATCCGCCCGCCAACGGCGGCGTAGATCACCATCTCGATCGAGGGCACGATGCCGACGAAGGACGGCGACATGAACCCGACCTGGAGGGTGAACATCGCGCCCCCGATCGCCGCGAAGGCGGCGGCGAGGCAGAAGGCGAAGACCTTGAACCCGGCGACCGAGTAGCCGGAGAACCGCACCCGGTCCTCCTTGTCGCGCATCGCGACGAGGATGCGCCCGAGCTTCGACTTCTTCACGAACTGCGCGATCAGGATGCAGCCGAGCAGCAGCCCGCCGTTGACGAAGTACAGGATGGTGTGGGCGCTGTCGGTGCGGATGTCCCAGCCGTGGAGGGTGCGCAGGTCGGTGATGCCGTTGATGCCGCCGGTGTAGCCCTGCTGCCCGACGATCAGGATGGTCAGGATCGCGGCGATCGCCTGGGTGATGATGGCGAAGTAGGTGCCGCCGACCCGGCGCTTGAACATCGCCGCCGAGATCGCGAAGGCGAACAGCACCGGCACCGCGACGACGAGGATCAAGGTCAGCGGCAGGCTCTGGAACGGCTTCCAGAACCACGGCAGTTCGGTGATCTGGTTCCAATCCATGAAGTCGGGGATGCCCGGCGTCGACTGGATCTTGGTGTTCGCGACGCTGGACGCCTCGAGCTTCAGGTACATCGCCATGCAGTAGCCGCCGAGGCCGAAGAAGCAGCCCTGGCCGAGCGACAGGATGCCGGCATAGCCCCAGCAGATGACGAGGCCGAGCGCCACGAAGGCGTAGGTGAGGTACTTGCCCACCAGGTTGAGCCGGAAGGCGTCGAGCAGGCTCGGCAGCACGACGAGGAGCACCAGAGCGAGAAGCGCGAGGCTCAGCCACTCGATCGGCTTCATGAACGGGTTGTCGTTCACGGTGACGGACTTGGTCAGGGTCTGGACGGGGTTCTTCATCGTCGAAATCCTCAGCGCCGGACCTTGAGGGTGAACAGGCCCTGCGGCCGCAGCATCAGGATGCCGACCACCGCGAGCAGGGTGAGCACCTTGGCCATCGAGCCGGAGAGGAAGAATTCCAGCGTCGACTGGGTCTGCGAGATCGAGAAGGCCGAGGCGATGGTACCGAGCAGAGAGGCCGCCCCGCCGAACACGACGATCAGGAAGGTGTCGACGATGTAGAGCTGGCCCGAGGTCGGCCCGGTCGAGCCGATCATGGTGAAGGCCGAGCCGGCCACGCCCGCGATGCCGCAGCCGAGGCCGAAGGTGTAGCGGTCGACCTTCTCGGTATCGATACCGACGGCGCCTGCCATCGGGCGGTTCGCCATCACTGCGCGAACCTGCTGGCCGAAGCGCGAGCGGTAGATCAGCAGCGCGACGCCGACCGTGATCAGCGTGGTGACAGCCATCACGAACAGGCCGTTGATCGGGATCTCGATGGACTCGGTGACCTGCACCGAGCCGATCAGCCAGGTCGGCAGCTCGACGCCGACCTCGCGCGCCCCGAAGATCGAGCGGTAGGCCTGCTGCAGGATCAGCGACAGGCCCCAGGTGGCGAGCAGCGTGTCGAGCGGGCGCTTGTAGAGGTGGCGGATCAGCGCCCACTCCACCAGCATCCCGAGCGCCCCCGAGGCGCAGAAGGCGAGCACCATCGCCAGGAAGAAGTAGCCCGGGAACAGGGCCGGCAGGTAGCTCTGGAAGAACGTCGAGCACAGGTAGGTCATGTACGCGCCGAGGATCATGAACTCCCCGTGCGCCATGTTGATCACGCCCATCTGGCCGAAGATGATCGCCAGCCCGAGCGCCATCAGCACGTAGACGGAGAACAGGATCAGGCCGGCGAAGCCCTGCATCGCGAAGATCGCGCCGAGGTCGCCGAGGGAATAGTCACCGAACATCCGTGCGCTCCGAGCCGTCGGGAATGCCGGAGGGCCGTGGCCCGCCGCTTTGCGCGATCGCCGTCTCCCACCCTCCCACCTCGTCCCGAGGTGCCGGAGCGAAGCGGAGGCCTCGAAGGGGCCCTCCGGCGCGCTCGGCGACCCCTGGAGCCCTCCTTCGAGGCCCGCTGCCGCGGGCGCCTCAGGATGAGGTCGGGGGGATGAGTGATCGTCGAAAGGCCGTCTGCAAATCGCGCGCCGCGCCGGCGGCGCGCGGATGCGGCCTACTGGTAACCCTTCGGGAACGGGTCCGGCTTGATCAGCTCGGGGCTGGTGTAGACGATCTCGAACTGGCCGTCGGGCTTGGCCTTGCCGACGCGGGTCTTCGACCAGAGGTGGTGGTTCGGGTCGATGCGGACGTAGCCTTCCGGCGCGCCCTTGAACTCGAGGTCGGGCGAGGCGGCGACGACCTTGTCGACGTCGAACGAGCCGGCCTTCTCGCAGGCCATCTTCCACAGGTAAGGCCCGAGGTAGGCGGCCTGGGTGACGTCGCCGATGACGGTCTTTTCGCCCCACATCTTCTTGAAGTCGGCAACGAATTTCTTGTTGTTGTCGTTCTCGATCGACTGGAAGTACTTCATGCACGAGTACGCCCCGGCGATGTTGTCGCCGCCGATGCCGTCGATCTCGTCCTCGGTGACCGAGATCGTCAGCAGCACCTGCTTCGAGAGGTCGATGCCGGAGGCCTTCAGCTGCTTGTAGAACGCCACGTTCGAGCCGCCGACCACGTCGGTGAAGATCACCTTCGGCTTGGTGAGCTTGATCTTGTTGATGACCGAGTTGAACTGCGTGTGGCCGAGTGGGAAGTACTCCTCGCCGACGACCTTGCCCTTGAGCACGTTCTCGACGTGCTTGCGGGCGATCTTGTTCGAGGTGCGCGGCCAGATGTAATCCGAGCCGACGAAGAAGAACGTGTCGCCGCCCTTCTCCTTGTGCACCCAGTCGAGACCCGCGAGGATCTGCTGCGTCGCCTCCTGGCCGGTGTAGAACACGTTCTTGGACTGCTCCAGGCCCTCGTAGAAGGTCGGGTAGTAGAGGAGCCCGTTGTACTGCTCGAACACCGGCAGCACCGCCTTGCGCGAGGCCGAGGTCCAGCAGCCCATCACGGCGGCGCACTTGTCGTTGACGAGGAGCTTCTTGGCCTTCTCGGCAAACGTCGGCCAGTCGGAGGCGCCGTCCTCCTGGATGATCTTGATCTTGCGGCCGAGGATGCCGCCGGCCTCGTTGATCTGCGCGATGGCGAGCTTCTCCGCCTGCTGCGCGCCGGTCTCCGAGATCGCCATGGTGCCGGTGATCGAGTGGAGGATGCCGCAGGTCACCTCGGTGTCGGTGACGGCGAGGCCGGTGGTGCTCACCGCCGAGGTCGCCGGGCCGGCGGCGAAGGCGTTGCGCGGCAGGAGCGAGAGGGCCGGCGCGGCCGCCAGCCCCATGAGCAGCTTGCGCCGCAGCGGCGAGCGCAAGCCCCGGTTTAGATCGTGATCCCCGTCAGCCATCGTGCCTCACGCCTCGCATCTCGCGTCCGGCGGCTCATGGAACGGCCGCGGATCGTGGCGCAGGCTAGGGGCTCGGTCGCGTCGCGGCCTATACGCTGTTTTGCGTATGGCCGGCGCCGTGCGGGCGGCGCAGTCTGCTCCACCCTCGATGCCGGACGCGTGCGATCAGTACAGCGGCTGCAGCCGCACGTTCGGGATCGCGATCGGCCCGAACAGGATCCGGCCGTCGGCGAGCCGCAGCGGCGGCAGCGGCTTCAGCGCCACCTCGCCGGAGGCGTCGCCCGCACCGCCCTCGGGCTGGCGGCGCAGCCCGAGCAGGCCGCCGACGAGGTTGCCGACCAGCGCGCCGCGGTCGGCGCCGAAGCGCTGCCCGACCACCGCGGCGACCAGCGACTCGACGCCCGCCGCGCGCAGGTCGAGCTGCCCCGCGACGCGGTGGCCCTGGTCGATCCCGAGGCTGCCCTTGGCCTGCAGCCGCCGTTCGCCCTTGGCCAGCGCCAGGCTGGCGACGTCGAGGCTTCCGCCGGCCTGGCGCCAGCGCTCCAGCTCGCGCGCCACCGTACCGGTGCCGAGGGTCGTCGCGCGGTCGACGGTGGCGTCGAGGGTGAGGTCGGCCGGGTCGGCGTTGCCGATCAGCGCGTCCGCCAACGGCGCCAGGGCCTGCGACAGGCGCAGGCTGAGATCGACGGCGCCGTCCGACTCGAAGCGCCCTGGCGTCGGGCGCGCATGCAGCTCGAGGTGGCGGGCGGAGACTGCGATCGGATCGGGCGTCGCGCCGGCCACCGTCACAGACGGCGCGTCGACCACGAGCGAGGCCCGGACGAACCCGTCCGATGCGCCGTGGAAGCTGCCCTCCAGCATCGTCCAGGTCGCGTCGCCGACGAGGTCGCCCTGTTCCACGTGAAACGGGCCCTCGGTGAGCATCAGCACGTGGCGCGGCTGGTAAACCTGCGCGACCGCCGTCAGCGGGCCGAGCCGGAAGCGTCCGTCGGCGCGCGCGAGGCTGACCGAGCCGCAGCGCAGTTCGATTCGGAACGGATAGCCGCCGATCGACCGGTCGGCGCAGGTCCAGGTCCGGCCGGCGCTGGCCTCGCGGGCGATCCAGCCGTCCATCTCGGAGGCCGCCCGGCCGCGGACGTAGAACCAGCCCGCCGACCACAGCACCACCAGCGCCAGCAGCAGGATGTAGGGCATGAACAGGCCGCGCCGGGAGCGCGGCGCCCGCTGTGGCACTGCTACGGGCTCGCCCGGGGCTTGCCCCAGAGGACCTTGCCTTGCCGGATCTTGCCTTGCCGGATCCTGCATCGTTCGCTCCGCGCGCTCGCCCCATCGCAGGTTCGTCCGCGATCGTCATGCGTCCAGCAAGCCATGAGGGGAGGCTCGGGGCGAAACTGGGGCGTAGGCGGCGTCACGCCGAATCCGCATCACCCCACCGGACCGCGGATACGGCCTTCGCTCGATCGCGGGTGCGCCAGCCGGATACGCCGGCCGGCCCGATCGAGCGAAGGGGGTTCAGGCGTGCGCGGGGTCCGCGCTCTCCATCGAGAGGTCGTCGACGATCGCCTTGCGCTCGGCCTCGCCCTCGGCGAGCCGGTGCACGTGCATCTCCGTCGCGCCGCCCTTGCGGGCGCGGGCGAGCCAGGTGCGATGCAGGCGCTCGCGCGGGCTTTCACCGGAGGACGACACCGACACCAGCTCGGCGATGCCCGCGGGATCGCGGCGGACGGCGATCACCACCGCCTCGCCCATCTCGTCGAGCTCGGGCGCGCTGAGGTCATGCACGCCGACCACATAGCGCCGTCCCGAACGCCCGCGCCAGGCGCTGAGCGCCAGGGCCGGGGTGCCGCGAAGGCCGGCGGTGGTCCTCAAGCGCTCTTCCCGCACGTCCCGTCTCCGTGTCCGCTCGTCCGTCAGGTCGCGGAGGGCCGCAGACCAGGACAAGGCTCTCTTGTTCGCCATTCGTTCCAACCTAGATCGGGCGCCGAGCGCCCGTCAAGCGATTCGTCTCGTGAGAACAAAATGGGAATTCGAAGGGCGTTTCACAATGTCCCGGTGGTGCCGCGGACGCAGGAATCGGCGTCCGACGTCAGGCCGGGCGCGAGGTTTCGCGCTGTGGCTCGGGAGCCGTTCGGCCGGCCTGTCCAAGGTCGGCGCGTCCGGCGGCGAGCAGCGCGTTCGAGGCAGTCTCGATGCGATCCTGGACGAGGTCGAGGAAGTCCGCGCGCGCCAGGCCCGGCTGGATCGGCGGCAGGAATTCGATCACCGTGGTGCCGGGGCGGCGGACGAAGCTGCGGCGCGGCCAGTACAGGCCGGTGTTCAGCGCCACCGGCAGGCACGGCACGGAGAGCGCCGCGTAGAGGTGGGACAGGCCCTGCTTGTAGGCCGGGTCGGCGCCCGGCGCCGTCCGGGTGCCCTCGGGGAAGACGATGAGCTGGCGCCCCTGCGCGATCGCATCCGCCGCAGCCGCGTTCATCAGGCTCATGGCGCGCGCGCCCTTCGACCGGTCGATCGCCACCATGCCGCTGCGCGACAGGAACCAGCCGATCAGCGGGATGAACAGCAGCTCGCGCTTCAGCACGTAGGCGAATTCGGGAAACACCGTGCACAGGGCTAGGGTCTCCAGCGCCGACTGGTGCTTGGCGCCGACGAGCATCGCGCCGGCCGGGATGTTCTCCAGCCCGCGGAACTCGACCCGCGTGCCGGCGACCACGCGCAGCAGCCACAGCGTCACCCGCCCCCACAGCCGCGCCAGCCGCATCACCGCCCGCCCCGAGACCAGCGTCGGCAGCCCGCCGAACGCGATCAGCGTGGTGGCGGCGTAGAAGCAGAGGTTGAACGCGAGGGAGCGGACGGCGAGCATCGGGACCTTCTGTGACGATCCCCCTTTAACGCGCAGGCGCGGCCGGGGCCAAGGGCGCTCGGGCGTGACGCCTCAGGTTGTCTTGGGTCCTGCCTCAATACTCAGGCCTCACATCAATACTCCTCGGCCAGCGTGTCGCGCTGGCGCGGGTCGGCCGCCCCCGCGAGCAGGCCGCCGCTGCGCAGGATCGAGTTGGCCGAGCCCGAGCTCGCCCCCACCCTAACGTCGTGGCCCCGCGCCCGCAGCAGGGCGAGGGTGTCGGGCGAGAGACCCTGCTCGACGCGCAGCACGTCCGGTTTCCATTGGTGGTGGATGCGTGGCGCGGCGACGGCCTCCGCGAGGTTCATGCGGAAATCGACCAGGTTGACGATCACCGCGAGCACCGTGGTGATGATGCGGCTGCCGCCGGGGCTGCCGGTGACGAGAGTGAGCTGCCCATCCCGGAACAGGAAGGTCGGCGTCCATCCCGGAACAGGAAGGTCGGCGTCATCGAGGAGAGCGAGCGGGCGCCCGGCGCCACCGCGTTGGCGTCGCCGCCGACGAGGCCGTAGGCGTTCTGGGTGCCGGCCTTGGCGGAGAAGTCGTCCATCTCGTTGTCGAGCAGCACGCCCGTGCCCTCGGCCACCAGCCCGACCCCGTAGGAGAAGTTCAGGGTGCAGGTGTTGGCGACCGCGTTGCCGGCCGCGTCCACCACCGAGTCATGCGTGGTCTGGTCGGGCTCCGGCGGCGGAGGGTCGCCGGCCGCGATGCTGTCGGCGGGCCGCGCCCGGTCCGGGTCGATCGCCCGGCGCAGCGTCGCCGCGTAGGGTTTCGCGGTGAGGCCCTGCACCGGCACGCGGACCCGGTCCGGGTCGCCGAGCCAGGTGGCGCGGTCGGCGTAGGCCGGCTTCATCGCCTCGGCCAGGGTGTGGATCGCGGCGGCGCTGCCCGCGCCCATCGCGGCGAGGTCGAAGCCCTCGAGGATGTTCAGGATTTCGATCAGGTGGACGCCCCCCGAGGAGGGCGGCGGCATCGAGATCACCTCGTAACCGCGGTAGCTGCCGCGCACCGGCTGACGGATCACCGGGCGGTAGGCGGAGAGGTCCGCCTCCGTCATCAGGCCGCCGGCCTCGCGCACGGCCGCCGCGATCCGCGCGGCGACCGGGCCGGCGTAGAACGCGTCCGGCCCGCCTTCGGCGATGGCGCGCAGCGTGCCCGCGAGATCCGCCTGCACCAGGCTTTCGCCCCGGGGCAGGGGGGCGTCGCCGCGGAAGAAGATCTTCCGGGTCGAGGGCCAGCGCCCGAGGAGGCCGGCCGAGCGCTGCAGGGAATCGGCGAGGCCGCCCGCGACCGGGATGCCGCCGCGGGCCAGCGCCTCGGCCGGCGCGATCAGCTCGGCGAGCGACAGCTTGCCCGATCCGTAGAGGCGGTGCGCTTCCGCCAGCCCTCGCACCGTGCCCGGTACGCCGACGGCCTTTCCGCCGCGCCGCGAGGCGTCCCGGTCCGGCTCGCCGCCGGGCGCCAGGAACATGTCGGCGGTGGCGGCCCTCGGCGCGGTCTCGCGGTAGTCGATCGCCACGATCTCCTGCCGGTCGGCCAGGTGCACCATCATGAACCCGCCGCCGCCGAGGTTGCCCGCCTGCGGCAGGGTCACCGCCAGCGCGAAGCCGACCGCGACCGCGGCGTCGACCGCGTTGCCGCCGCGCCGGAGGATCTCGACGCCGACGCGCGTCGCCTGGGCCTCCTGGCTCGCGACCATGCCGTGCACGGCCAGGACCGGCAGCATCCGCGCGTCGTCGGAGGGGATCGGCGGCGCCGGGCTCTGTGCTGAGGCGGGACCGCCGAGCGCGAGCAGGACGGCGAGGACGGCGCGGGTCGATCTCATGCCACCGTGGATAGCACGGCCGCGGCCACGCGGCAGGCGCCGGCGCTTCGTCCCGGCGGCGGGTTCCGCGAGCCCCGTCTTGGAACGCTTACGCGGGCCGTCCGGCGCTTCGCCCCGCGATCAGCCAGTAGACGAGCCCGGCGCCGGCGCCGGCCAGGAACAGGATCGCGGTCACGCGCGCCTCCGCCGCCAGCGCCGCGCCGCCGGGGCGTACGGCCCCGCGCACGAGCCAGGGGAGGGCGGCGGTGAGGAGGCCGCAGCCGGCGCCGTACCAGAGGAGGCCGCGCCATCGCAGGGTCTCGCCGACGAGCGCGACGAGGGCGGGCGGCACCGCCAGCAGCACGAAGGACGCCTTCGCCAGTCCCGCGACGACGAACGCGACGCTCTCCGGCGGCAGGCCGGCGGCGAGGTCCGACAGGCCGGCATGAAGCCCGGCCAGCGCCCCTCGCGTCAGCCAGACGCTGGCCACCGGATCGAGCACGAGGGCGCCGAGCAGGATCGCGGCGCCGGCCGGGATCGCGAGGAGCAGGGCGAGGAAGCCGAGGAGGAGGCGGCCGAGGAAGCGCATCGGCGCGTTATAGCCCGGCTTGTCCGCCGGGACGGCATCGCCCTGAAGACGGTGCCGTCGGGTGGCCTCCGCCGAGCCTCGCCGCGCGCGGCCGGGCCGCCGCGCTCCAGCGCTGAGGTTCCGAGGTGAGGTTCGGGTCGGACGGGTGTAATCTCGCGCCCATGTTCGAACGCAAGCCTCCGAAGAACGTCTTCCTCCTCACCGGAGCCGGGGTGTCGGCCGAGAGCGGGCTCGGCACGTTCCGGGACCGCGGCGGGATGTGGGCGCGGTTCGATCCGATGCGGCTCGCGACGCCCGAGGCCTTCGCGGCCGACCCCGACACCGTCATCGACTTCTACAACCTGCGCCGGCGCGGGGTGGTCGCGGCCACGCCGAACCCGGCCCACGTCGCGCTGGCCCGGGCCGAGGCGGCGTTGGGCGAGCGCGGCGGGCGGCTGTTCCTGTGCACCCAGAACGTCGACGACCTGCACGAGCGGGCGGGCTCGCGCGCCGTCGTGCACATGCACGGCGAACTCCTGAAGGGACGCTGCACGGCCTGCGGCGGCACGTTCGCCTGCCCCGGCGACCTCCACGTCGCCGACGCCTGCCCGCGCTGCGGCGCCGTCGGCACGTCGCGGCCCGACGTGGTCTGGTTCGGCGAGATGCCCCACCACCTCGACGCGATCCAGGCGGCGCTCGCGACCGCCGACCTGTTCGTCGCGATCGGCACCTCGGGCGCCGTCTACCCGGCGGCCGGCTATGTGCGGCACGCGCGAGCGCAGGGCATCCCGACCTGCGAGCTCAACGCCGAGCCGTCCGACAACGCGGACGCGTTCGACGAGGCCCGCTACGGCCCGGCGAGCGAGACGGTGCCGGCCTACTTCGCCGCCCTCGTCTCGTGATCCGATGCATCGGGCCAGAAAACTAGGCAGAATAACGCCGGGCGATTCAGCAGCGCACTGAAAAACCACGCGAATTGCTTTCGGAAACTCAAGTCCAGCTTGCGCGCAATCGGACTTTCTTTGGCGAATCACGCCGGATCGCTCTGTCAAGACATGGACGCTCACGACGCCGTGCGTACAATGGACAAGCTTGGTGCGGTCGCCGCGGCGCGCACCGGCGTTCGATGAAGCCACACGGGAGCCAACAGCCCATGCAGAACTTCACGGTCACGGCCCGCGAGCGCGACACGGTCCTGGCGGCCCTGCGCTACTACCAGTTCTACCGGATGCAGGGTCACCCGTTCGATCCCCGGCAGGACCATCTCATCGACGCGATCGCCGCCGAGACCGGCGACGCCCTCGACGTCGCCGAGATCGACGACCTCTGCGCCGGCCTCAACGGCAACGCGCACGCCCTCGGTGCCACCGCCGCCCGCATCACCTTCGACGCGATCGCCTGACGACGCCCCCTCGGGGCGAGGACGCGCTCTTCGCCCCCCGGCCAAGCACCACGCTCGGTGCTCCCTGCGCGCTCGCAGGCTCTAACCTTCGTGCAGCGCCCCGCATCTTACGCACAGTCGCACACAGGCTGCGCGCCACCCGCCCTTCCTCCCGTATGGGGCATAGGACTCACACATCCCTGCTTGTGGCAGTTCGTCGTGCTCGCATCCCCTCGCCCCGCCTGCGGGGAGAGGGCTTTGCCGACCTCGTCGTCGGCAAAGCGAGGCGGCAGCCGAAGGTGAGGGGGCTGCCACGGAGGAACCACATCCGTTCGTGCCCCCTCACCGTCCCTTCGGCTTCGCCGCCGCTCCCTGGCTGTACGACTTGGTGCAGCCGGGCCTCTCCCCGCGTGCGGGGAGCGGGGACCCGCGCCATACCCGCAACTTGAGCCGGATCCATCTGCGGCAGTCCCGTCGATCCACTGACCTTTGTAGGTGCAGCGTCCGGCGTTCGTGAACGCGATAGGCCTACGGAGCCGACTTGAGCTGGCCCTCGGCGCGCGTCACCGCGGCGTCGCAGGCCTTGGCGTCGCCCTTGGCGTCGGCGGTGCGGGCCTCGTCGAGGGCGACCTTGGCCTGCTGGGCGGCGTCGGCGCCCTTGCCGGCCTCGGCCGACTTCTCCGGGGGGGCCTGCGGCGACTGGCCGGGGGCGGTCCCCTCCGTGCCGGTCACGCCCTCGCCGCCGCGCTTGGCGGCGGCACCCTGGCCGCTGGTCGAAGCCGAGATCGCGGCCGTCGCCTCCGCCTTCACCCGCTTGTCGAGGCCGTCGATCCGCTCGGAACAGGGCGAGGCCGAGGCGGATGCGATCAGGGCGGGCGCCGCGAGCAGGGCGGCGAGGTACGCGAGACGCGTCATCGAATGGAATCTCCGGTGTCTTCGAGCCGAACGGGGGAGCCGAACGGCTTGCCGACGGAAACGCGGCATCCGCCGGCAAGGCTCCCCTGAAAGGCGGCCCTTACGACAGATGACGCCTTGAAAACGCGCTTCGCAGGCGACGCGCCGTCGCAAGAACGCCGAAGGGCCCGCTCTTCCGGTTGAAGAGGGGCCCCTCGGTCGTCCAATCCGTCACCGCGCCGTCGGGCGGCGCGGGTCCGCCGGCTCAGGCGCTGAGCTGGTCGCGGATCGGTAGCTGGCGCACGCGGCGCCCGGTGGCGGCGAACACCGCGTTGGCGATGGCCGGCGCCACCGGCGGAACGCCGGGCTCGCCGACGCCGCCGAGTGGGCCGTCCCAGGTGCCCGAGTTGACGAGGTGCACGCGGATCACCTTCGGGGCGGCGTCGATCCGAATGATCTCGTAGCCGTCGAAGTTGTTCTGTTGCGCCCGGCCGTTCTTGAAGGTGATCTCGGAGGTGAGCGCGAGGCCCATCCCCATCACCACGGCGCCTTCCATCTGCGAGCGGATGCGCTCCGGGTTGACCTGAGGCCCGCAATCGATCGCGATGTCGACGGCCACCACCTTCACGCCGCCCTTCGGGTCGACCTCGACCTCGGCCGCGACCGCGGTGTGGGTGACGAAGCTGTAGTGACCCGCGAGCCCGAGGCCCCGGCCCTTCTCCAGCTTGCGGCCCCAGCCGGCACCGCCGGCGGCGGTCTCGATCACCCGGCGCAGGCGCCCGGTGTCGATCGGGTAGAGCTTGGGGTCCTCGCCGTGATTCCACACGTCGCCGATCGTCGTCGGATCGATCTTGCGCGCCGGCCCGATCAGATCGAGCAGGTAGTCCTTCGCGTCGCGTCCCGCGGCGTGCGCCAGCTCCGCCACGAACGACTGGATCGCGAAGGCGTGGGGGATGTTCGAGACCGAGCGGAACCAGCCGATCCGGACGTGGGCGGCCGCCTCCGGGTTCTCCAGCCGGATGTTCGGCACCGCGAACGGCGTGTTGACCAGGCCCATCCCAAGTTCGAACGGCAGCTCGTGCTTCGGGTCGGGCGCGAAGATCGAGCCGATCGTCGGCGCCGCCGAGCGGTGGAGCCAGGCCACCGGCATGCCCTTGTCGTCGAGGCCCGCCTCGAGGTGCTCGGCCGAGATGGTGTGGTAGTAGCCGTGGTGGATGTCGTCCTCGCGGGTCCAGGTGAGCTTCACCGGCGCGCCTCCGACCTCGCGCGAGCAGAGCGCCGCCTCGACCACGTAGTCGGGCTTGGACTTGCGGCCGAAGCCGCCGCCCAGCAGCGTCACGTTCACCCGCACCTTGTCGGCGGGCAGGCCGAGCGCCTTGACCAGCCGGTCGTGGGCGGCCTGCGGACCCTGCGTGCAGGCCCAGGCCTCGCACGCGCCGTCCTTCACCTGCACCACGGCGGCCGGCGGCTCCATCGGAGCCTGGACGAGGTGGGGCACGAAGTAGTCGGCCGTGAGCTTCGTCTTGGCCTTGGCCATCGCCCCGTCGACGTCGCCCTGGTTGCGCACGACCTTGCCGGGTGCGCGCGACGCCTTCTCGAGCTCGGTGCGGAACGCGTCGGTGTCGTAGCCGGCGTTCGGGCCGTCGTCCCAGACGATCTTAAGGGCCTCGCGGCCCTTCATCGCCGCCCAGGTGTTCTTGGCCACCACGGCGACGCCGCCGAGCGGCATGAACTCGGACGGGATCGCCCCGCCGTCGATCTTGAACACCTTCACGACACCGGGGACCTTCTTGGTCTCGGTGTCGTCGTACGAGACGACCTTGCCGCCGTAGACGGCCGGGCGCGCGACCAGGGCGTACAGCATGCCCTCGCGCTTCGTGTCGAGGCCGTAGACGGCCTTGCCGGTGGTGATGTCACGGTTGTCGATGATGCCGATCTGGCCCTTGCCGATGTAGCGGAAGGCCTTGGGGTCCTTCAGCACCACGCTCTCGCGGGCCGGCACCGGCAGCTCCGCCGCGGCGGCCGCGACCTCGCCGTAGCCGATCGTACGCTTCGACTTGGCGTGCGCCAGCACGTGGTTCTCGGCCGTGACCTCGGAGGCCGGCACGTTCCACTGCTTGGCGGCCGCCTGGATCAGCATGAGCCGGGCCGCGGCGCCTGCATGGCGGAAATGCTGGAAGAAGTGGCGCAGGCTCCGCGAGCCGTCGGTGTCCTGGTTGCCGAAGCGCTCCTCGTCGCCCCAGGCCTGGACCACGCCGACCTTCGACCAGTCGGCCTCGAGCTCGTCGGCGACCACGAAGGCCACCGAGGTGCGCACGCCCTGGCCCATGTCGGAGCGGTGGTTGGTCACGGTCACGCGGCCGTCGGCGGCGATCGCGACGAAGATCTTCGGGTCGTCGCGCCAGCCGTGCGGCATGCCGTCGGCGCCGAACTTCGGCGGCTCGTCCTTGGCGGCCTCGGCCTTGGCCGTGCCGCGCAGGTTCACCGCGAGCACGAAGGCGCCCAGGCCACCGAGGATGGTGCGGCGGCTGACGTTGGCGATCAGCGGCGTCCGGGTCGGCGTCTCGGCCGCAAGCTCGGCCATCATCTTGGCGTCGTGGATCACAGGCGCTCTCCCTTGGTGGCGGGCGCTTGGCCGGCGGCCTGGTGGATCGCGGCGCGGATGCGCGGGTAGGTGCCGCAGCGGCAGATGTTGCCGCTCATCTGCTCGTCGATCTGCGCGTCGGTGGGCTTGGGCGTGTCCTTCAGGAGCGAGGCCGCCTGCATGATCTGGCCGCACTGGCAGTAGCCGCACTGCGCCACGTTGAGGTCGCGCCAAGCCACCTGCACCGGATGGTTGCCGTCGGGCGAGAGCCCTTCGATGGTGGTCACCGCCTGGTCGGCTGCGGCCGAGATCGGGGTGGTGCAGGACCGGGTGGCGGTGCCGCCGAGGTGGATCGTGCAGGCGCCGCACAGCGACTGGCCGCAGCCGAACTTGGTGCCGACCAGCCCGAGCTCGTCGCGCAGGTACCAGAGCAGCGGCATGTCGGGATCGCCGTCGAAGCTGCGTGGCGCTCCGTTCACCGTCAGTTTGATCATTCGCAAAGGTCCTGTCTGAACGCGGATCGCGTCGGGAGGGCTCGACGGCTCGGGTGGGATGCAAGGCCCGCCGAACCGCGACGCCCCCCGGGTCCGCACGTCGTTCTCAGAATGAATTCAATCTACGGCATGCCCGCTCCGCGGTGCAACGCGGGCAAACGACCGCACGCGACGCGAGCCCGGCGCCGGGGGCATGCCGTGTGCGGTGGCGCACGCAATGGGAATCGGGCTTCGAGATCGTCTGGAAGATTGTCGCCATGCGGCTCTTGGACTAAATGACTATCTGAATGGTCATGAAGGTGGGTGGAGGTTTCTATGGCGACGGTCAGCCTTGCCGAAGCGAAGGCGCATCTCAGCGCCCTCGTCGATAGGGTCATCGCAGGTGAAGCCGTCACCATCACCCGCCGCGGACGAGAAGTCGTGCGGCTGAGCGCCGTGTCGGAACCGAAGCGGAAGGTCGATCTCGACGCCCTGAGGGCGGTCACGGCACAGATGCCGTTCCAAGACGAAGGTGCAGCAGACTTCATTCGGGCGATGCGCGACGACGAGCGCTATTGATGCCCTACCTCGATACGTCCGTCCTGGTTGCAGCGCTGACTACCGAAGCGAACACGGGACGGATGCAAGAATGGCTCGCCGCCCAGAGGGCCGACGACCTTGCCATCAGTGCTTGGGTCGTAACGGAATTCTCGGCAGCGCTTTCGATCAAGGTCCGAACAGGCGCAATCGATGGAGTGCGGCGATCCGTGGCGCTTGCCGCTTTCGCACAGCTTTCGTCCGCCTCGTTCCGAATGTTGCCTGTGACCGGAGCGACGTTTCGATCCGCAGCGCGATGCACCGATCAGGCGCGGCTGGGCCTACGAGCGGGCGATGCCTTGCACCTCGCGATCGTCATGGACGAAGGCCTGGTTCTCGCCACGCTCGACAAGCGCCTGGCGGAAGCCGGCGCGGCTCTGGGCGTGCCGACCGACCTTCTCTGACGGCAGCCTCGCTCTGACGGCAGCCTCGCTCCGACCGGCAAGCCTCGCTCTGACCGGCAAGCGTCGGATGGCACCAAGCCTCAGACCGTGACCTGCGTCCCGACCTCCACGACCCGGCCCGTCGGGATCTGGAAGAAGTCCGTCGCGTCGTTGGCGTTCTTGGCCAGGGTGATGAAGATCCGGTCCTGCCACAGCGGCATCCCGGAATGGGCGGCGGGGCGGATCGAGCGGCGCGACAGGAAGAACGACGTCGCCATGATGTCGAACTTGAAGCCCTGCTTGCGCAACAGCACGAGGGTCTTGGGGATGTTCGGCGTCTCCATGTAGCCGAACTTCATCACGACCTTGAAGAAGCCCGGCCCGATCGGCTCGAGCCGCACCCGGTCCGGCCCGTTGGCGCGGGGGGTGTCGACGGTCTCGACCGTGAGGATGACGTTCTTCTCGTGCAGCACCTTGTTGTGCTTGAGGTTGTGCAGCAGCGCCGCCGGCGCGATCTCGGGGTCGCTCGTCAGGAACACCGCGGTGCCGCGCACGTGGTGCGGCGGGCTCTTCTCCAGCATGCCGACGAGCTCGAGGATCGGCACGTCGGTCTTGCGGGTCTTGTTGAACAGGATCGTGACGCCCCGCACCCAGGTCCACATCAGCACGATCAGGCCGGCGGCCAGCAGCAGCGGGACGTAGCCGCCTTCCAGCACCTTGAGCAGGTTCGATAGCAGGAACAGGAACTCGATGACGATGAACGGCAGCATCAAGGCGGCGGCCGCCACCGGCGACCAGCGCCACAGCCGCCAGACCACGAGGAAGGTCATGCTCGCGGTGAGCAGCATCGTGCCGGTGACCGCGATGCCGTAGGCTGAGGCCAGGGCCGAGGACGAGCGGAACACCACCGCCAGCACCACGACGCCGACCATCAGGAGCACGTTGATCTGCGGCAGGAAGATCTGCCCCGAATGCGACTCGGAGGTGTGGCGGATCTCAAGCCGCGGCAGCAGCCCGAGCTGGATCGCCTGCCGGGACAGCGAGAACGCCCCGGTGATCACCGCCTGGCTCGCGGTGACGGTGGCCAGCGTCGCGAGGATCACCATCGGCAGCAGCGCCCATTCGGGAAACAGCTGGAAGAACGGGTCGGTGGTGTCGGGCTTCTCCAGCACCAGGGCCGCCTGGCCGAGGTAGTTCAGCGCCAGCGACGGGAAGACCAGGCCGATCCAGGCGATCTGGATCGGACGCCGTCCGAAATGCCCGAGGTCGGCGAACAGCGCCTCCGCGCCGGTGACGGCCAGGAACACCGCGCCCAGCGCCACGAGCGCGCCGGTGCCGTGGCCGAGCAGGTAGTGCACGGCGTACCACGGGTTCAGCGCCTTGAAGACCGCGAGGTTTCCGAAGATGTGCGGCACGGCCGCCAACGCCAGGGCCGCGAACCACACCACCATCACCGGGCCGAAGAAGGCGGCGACCTTGCTGGTGCCGCGACTCTGCACGAGGAACAGCGCCAGGATGATCGCCACGGTGATCGGCAGCACCGAGCCCTCGAAGGCCGGCGTGACGAGCTTCAAACCCTCCACCGCCGAGAGCACCGAGATCGCCGGGGTGATCACCGCGTCGCCGTAGAACAGGGCCGCGCCGAGCAGGCCGAGGGCGAACACGATCCGCGATCCGCCGAGCGCCTTCCGCGCCAGCGCCATCAGCGAGAGGATGCCGCCCTCGCCGTTGTTGTCCATGCGCAGCAGGATCGCGACGTACTTCACCGTCACGATCAGGAACAGCGCCCACAGGATCAGCGAGGCGGTGCCGAGCACCTCCTCGGGCAGCAGGATGTTGTCGTAGCGGGCCGGCACCAACGCCTCGCGGAAGGCGTAGAGCGGGCTGGTGCCGATGTCGCCGTAGACCACGCCGACCGAGCCGACCGCCAGCGTCCACAGCCCCGGGGCGGCATGGCCCTGGCTCTGCCCCTCGACGGGATCGAGGGTGCCGGCCGGCAGGCTCGCGGCCCCGGGCGCGGTCGCCGCGGGTTTGTCCGGCACGGCGCCGGGCTGAGCGGCAGGACCGCTCGGTGTGGCAGGGTGTGTCATCGGGTGCGTTCGAGGCTCAGGCCTGCGCGGCGTTTCGCGGTGTGGCGCATCGAAGGTCCCACCGGAGGATGCGACCGTGTGCGTGAAATGAACCCGCGCGGTCGCGGGGCCCGCCGCTCACGGGGCCTTCGAGGCCCTGCTATCACGCCGGCGCCCGAGCGGGAACAGGGCGGTTCCCAAGCCGCTCTTCCTTCCCCCTCTGCGGGGGAGGGTGGCCCGCGCAGCGGGTCTGGAGAGGGGAGCGCGTTGTCCGGAAAGGTCGCTCCCCTCTCCCGACCCTCGCTGACGCGAGGCCCATCCTCCCCCGCAGAGGGGGGAGGGAAGAGCGCGTGTGACGCTTTACAATCGGGCCGTCCTACTCCGCGGCGTTGCGCGCGCCCTGGCCGAAGCGGCGCTCGATGTAGTCGATCACCACCGTCTCGAAGTCCTTGGCCAGGGTCGCGCCGCGGAGCGTCATCGCCTTCTTGCCGTCGATGAAGACCGGCGCAGTCGGGGTCTCGCCGGTGCCCGGCAGCGAGATGCCGATGTCGGCGTGCTTCGATTCGCCGGGTCCGTTGACGATGCAGCCCATCACCGCGACGTTCAGGCCCTCGACGCCCGGATAGGTCTTCTTCCACTCCGGCATCGAGGTGACGATCCAGTTCTGGATGTCGCGGGCGAGTTCCTGGAACGTGGTCGAGGTGGTGCGGCCGCAGCCGGGGCAGGCCGCGACCATCGGCACGAAGGTGCGGAAGCCCATGGTTTGCAGCAATTCCTGGCTGGCCTTCACCTCGACGGTGCGGTCGCCGCCGGGCTCCGGCGTCAGCGAGTAGCGGATCGTGTCGCCGATGCCCTCTTGCAGCAGCACGCCGATGGCGGCCGACGCCGCGACCAAGCCCTTCGAGCCCATGCCGGCCTCGGTGAGGCCGAGGTGGATCGCGTAGTCCGAGCGGCGGGCGACCTCGCGGTAGACCGCAATCAGGTCCTGCACCGCCGAGACCTTGGCGGAGAGGATGATGCGGTCCTTCGGCAGGCCCAGCTCCACGGCGCGCTCCGCCGAGGAGAGCGCCGACTGCACCATCGCCTCGCGCATCACCGCGCGGGCGTCGATCGGCCGGGGAAGCCTCGCGTTCTCGTCCATCAGGTGGGTGAGCAGCGCTTCGTCGAGCGAGCCCCAGTTCGCGCCGATGCGCACGGTCTTCCCGTAGCGGATCGCCTGCTCGATGATCGTCGAGAACTGGACGTCCTTCTTCTCCTTGAAGCCGACGTTGCCCGGGTTGATCCGGTACTTCGCCAGCGCCTCGGCGCAGGCCGGATGGTCGGAGAGGAGCTTGTGGCCGATGTAGTGGAAGTCGCCCACCAGCGGCACGTGGCAGCCGATGCGGTCGAGGCGCTCGCGCACCTTCGGCACGGCGGCCGCGGCCTCGTCGCGGTCGACGGTGATGCGGACCAGCTCCGAGCCGGCCCGCGCCAGCTGGGCGACCTGCGCCACCGTGGCGTCGATGTCGGCGGTGTCGGTGTTGGTCATCGACTGCACGACGACCGGTGCCCCGCCGCCGACGATCACCGCGCCTTCGCCCTCGCCGACGCGCACGCCGACGGTGCGGTGCCGCGGAGCCGGCCCGGCGATCTCCGGTCCGGTCAGGCCCGCGACCTGCGCGGCGAGCGGGTTCTGGTCGAGGCTGGCGGCTTGCATGGCTTCCATCGTGGACCTTCGTTCAAGGCCTTGGTGTTTCGCGGGGCGCGATCGGCCGGCGGCTGCGCGCAGCATGCGATCGCGTTACGCCCTCGATCGTTTAGCTGCGATTGACGCATGACCGCGTCAATCCCGCGGCCCTGCATGTCTGCACCGCGCGTGTCATGTCGCATCCGCCCGGCGATGTCGAGTTCGCGCACGCCACAGCTCAGGCCGATCGTTCTCCGCGTGCCCCGGAAAGGCGTTGCCCGCCAACGGGATCGCGCGCTCCGCCGTCGGATTCCGAGCGTGCCCCTGCGATGCCGACACCGCCGATCGCCCCGCCTCCGGCAGGGCCGATTCGCGGAACCGTCGGGCGTTCGCCGCGCTTGCGCCGCCGCCACGTCCGTAGGAAAATGCTGCGGTGCGTGCGTTGATATTGCAGTGCAACAACCCATGTCGAGGCGATGATGACGTTGACCTCAAAGTCCTCCACCGATCGTCCCGAGCCGGACAACCCGGCCACCGCCGTGCCCGAGCCGGTCTCCGACGGCATCGCCGACAGCCCTTCCGCGCACCCGTCGCACCACGTGCTCGCAGGGCCGCGGGCCGAGAAGAACGTGGCGCTCGCGCTTCAGGGCGGCGGCGCGCACGGCGCCTTTACCTGGGGCGTCCTCGACGCGCTGATCGAGGACGGGCGCCTCGGCTTCGAGGCGGTGACGGGGGCGAGCGCCGGCGCGATGAACGCCGTGGTGATGATCGACGGCTGGCTCGCGGGCGGTCCCGAGGGCGCCCGCGCCGGGCTGGAGCGGTTCTGGCGCGAGGTCAGCCTCGACGGAGACTTCTCCCCCGGCCAGCGCAGCCTGTTCCACGGGATGTTCGGTGCCCTGAAGGGCAACCCGGTGATCGAGTTCTGGTCGAAGGTGCTGACGCCGAGCCCCTACGTCTCGAACCCGCTCAACATCAACCCGCTGCGCAAGGCGCTGGCCGCCCAGGTCGACTTCGAGCGCCTGCGCGAATCGAACACCGCCGGCGTCTTCGTCTCGGCCACCAACGTCTGGACCGGCAAGCTCGCGGTGTTCGAGCGCGAACGTCTCACCGTCGATCACCTGATGGCCTCGGCCTGCCTGCCGACCGTGTTCCAGGCGGTGGAGATCGACGGCGTGCCCTATTGGGACGGCGGCTACCTCGGCAACCCGCCGCTCTATCCGCTGCATCGCGGCGCGGTGACCCGCGACATCGTCCTGGTGCAGATCAACCCGGTGGAGCGTCGCGAGACCCCGCGGACCGAGAAGGAGATCCAGGACCGGCTGAACGAGATCACCTTCAACGCCAACCTGATGCGCGAGCTGCGCGCGATCGACTTCGTCGACGGGCTGATCGAGGAGGGCGTGCTCGGCCAGGGCCAGTACCAGCGGGTGCTGGTCCACCGCATCGACGGCACCGACGCGCTGGAGGACTACAACGCCGCCTCGAAGCTCGACGCCCGCTGGCGCGTGTTCCAGCGCCTGCGCGACAAGGGCCGCGGCGCCGCGCAGGCTTGGCTCGCCGAGCATTACGAGAAGATCGGCCGCGACTGCTCCCTCGACCTGCAGAAGGCGTATCAGTAGGCGCTCCGCGCGGGATCGTCTCAAACGGGATTCTCGCTGCGCGGGTGGATTAAAGCCGCGCGCGGGTCCGTTTACGCTCCATGATCGCCGACAAGACCAAGCGTCCCGACATCGTCGACCTGCTGGTGCCGCTACGGCGCTACGCGCGCTCGCTCACCCGCGACACCCTGCGGGCCGACGACCTCGTGCACGACACGCTGGTCCGCGCGCTGGAGGCGGAAGGCAGCCTCCGGCCGAACACCAACCTGCGCACCTGGATGATGACGGTGCTGCACAACGTCTTCATCGACGACCAGCGCCGCAAGCGCGTCGAGACCCGCCACGCCGACGTCCTGGTGCAGATGCACGAGGAGGTGGCGCCGCCGGCCCAGGAGGGCCAAGTCCGCCTCGCCCAGATCCGCCGCGCCTTCCTGACGCTCCCCGAGGAGCAGCGCGCCGCCCTCCACCTCGTCACCCTCGAAGGCATGGCCTACGCCGACGCGGCGGCGGTTCTCGGCATCCCGATCGGCACATTGATGTCGCGTCTCGGGCGCGGCCGGGCGGCGTTGCGCGCCTTCGAGGAGGGCGAGGGCGGCGCGCGGGAGGGCACGGCGCGGAAAGCTCCCGGAAATGCTGCCAAGGAGCCGCGTGCGCGCGGGCCGGAGCGGCCGGGCCTGCGCCTCGTCGCCCGCGACGGCCGCACCGAGGGGCCGGGCGACGCCCCCTACTTCCGTCGCGCCGTCGGGGACTTCTGACCCCGCGGAACGGGACGACGCCGGACGCGGTAGGCACCCCGGCGCGACGAGACGAACGGGCGGCAGGGCGGCGCCCCGCGTCGAGGACGACGAACGAGACGACAGGACGAGCGCGATGACCGACCCGATTGCAGACACCGACCTCATCGCCTTCGTCGACGGGCAGCTCGACGTGATGCGCCGCCTCGACGTGGAGGCGTACCTCGCCGGCCACCCCGACGTCGCCGCCCGGGTGATGGCCGAGATGCACGACCGCGACGCGCTGCGCGAATCCTTCGCCCCGTCGCCGGGCCCGGGGCCCGACCGGCTACGCCTCGCCGCCCGCCGCCTCGACCGGTCGCTGCGCTGGAGCTCGTTCGCGTCGCGTCTCAAGCGGGCGGCAGCGATCGCCGTGCTCGTCGGCGCCGGCTGGCTCGCGCACAGCGAGGTCGGCCAGTTCGGCGTGCCCGACACCTTCGCGTCGCCGGTCGACCCGGCCCTCGTCGCCGACGCGCAGCAGGCGCGCGAGGTGGCTCGGCTGCGCGCCCGCATCGGCGCGCAGGGCGCGCCGGCCTACGACCGCGACCGGCTTTCGGCCGCCACCGGCATCGCGCTCCCCGCCCTGCCGGACGGCTGGACCGTGCGCGACGTGCAGGTGTTTCCCGCCCGCAGCGGCACCGGGATCGAGGTGGCGTTCGCCGCCGGCGACCTCGGCGAGGTCTCGCTGTTCGCGACCCGGCGCCGCTCGTCCGGCCTCGTGCAGGCGGCCGGGCTCGCCACCGACGTGGAGGATGCCGGCGACGGCGCGACGCTCGCCTGGACCACCGGCGACTCGGCCTACGCCGTCAGCGGCGGCCACGACGCGAAGGATTTGCGGCACGCGGCCCTGGCTTTGGCCGCCGCGCCCTGAGGGCGGCTCAGCCGAGCATCGACGGCGTCCGGTCGGCGGCGAGCATCGTGCGCGCCTCGGCCGAATCGACGTCCATCCGGGCGATCAGCGCCTCGGCGCTCGAGAACCGCTCCTCGCCGCGGATGAAGCCCACGAGTTCGACCGCGATCTCCTGCCCGTAGAGGTCGCCCGAGAAGCCGAACAGGTTCACTTCCAGGAGCGGCGCGCCGTCGTCGAAGGTCGGGCGGCGGCCGTAGCTCGCCACGCCGTCGCGCATCGTGTCGTCGGGCAAGCGCACGCGCACCGCGTAGATGCCGTGGGCGAGCGCGCACTCGGTGAGGGCGAGGTTGGCGGTCGGGTAACCCAGCGTGCGCCCGCGCTTGTCGCCGTGCCGCACGGTGGCGAGCACGAACCAGCGGTAGCCGAGCAGCGCGTTGGCACGGGCCACGTCGCCCTCCGCCAGCGCCCGCCGGATCGCGCTCGACGAGACCGGCTCGGCCTCGCCGCCGTGCGCCACCGGCGCCACGACGCGGCAGGACAGGTCGATCTCGGCGCAGAGCGCCGCGAGCATCGCCGGCGTGCCCTCGCGTCCGCGCCCGAAATGGAAGTCGTGTCCGACGACGACGCCAGTGAGGCCGAGGTCGTCACGCAGCAGCCGCTCTACGAAGTCGCGCGCGCCGGTGCCGGCGAGTCCCGCGTCGAACCGGCGCACGATCACCCCGTCGAGGCCGAGCCGGCGGAAGACAATCTCGCGGGCGGCGACGCCGGTGAGGCGGAACATCGGCTTGTCGGGGGCGAAGTAGGCGCGCGGATGCGGCTCGAAGGTGAGGATCGCCGAGGGCGCGCCGGTCTCGGCGGCGGCTTCGCGCACTGCGGCCACCAGTTCGCGATGCCCGAGGTGGACCCCGTCGAAGTTGCCGATCCCCGCGACTGCGCCGCGCAGGGCTGCCGGCACCGGCTCGTCCTCGCGGCAGATCGTGAAGGGCCCGGGAGCCGTCTCGTCGCCTGACGCCATCGGGAGCTTTTGCGGATCGTCCAGTGCGGCGGCCCTCGCCGGAACCGCGGATTGCAGCTCCGCGGACCCTGTCGAAAACCGCCGGGGCGGTCAAGCGAGAGCGGCGCGCTGGGGACCGAACATCGCAAGGCGTTCCGTCCGCTTGGTCGGCCGGGCGGAACATGCGACGACCGGCAGCATCCGAGGCGGTGGCGCCCGGCCGTTGAGGGGGGCGACGACGCCCGGTGCGCGAGATCCGCTTCGAGCAAGGCCGGCGATGGCGCGGCCGGTGATCCCGCGCTCGCTGCGGGCGCGGCTGCTCGCGCTCTGGCTGCTGCTTCTCGCCTCCGCCGCGGCCACCGGCTACCTGCTGTTCGCGTTCTACAGTCAGTCGGCCGACGTGCAGGTCGGCCAGGCCGAGGTCGCGGTCGCCCGCGCCTGCCGCGAGATCGTCGACCGCACCGCCTTCGTCACCGGCGCGATGGCCTCGACGCGGATCGTCGACGCCAGCCTTCGCGCCGACCTCGCCGACGCGGTGAGCGTGGCGCTCGCCCGGTCGCCCGGCGTCGAGGGCGGGGTCTGGACCGCCGCCGAGGGCTCGGTCGCCTACGCCTTCCCGACCTACGAGGGCACCGGGCCCAAGACCGACCTGCCGTCGGCCGAGCGCGAGAGCATCGCGCAGATCAACGCCGACGCGCTGCGCACCGAACGGCCCGCGGCGCTCCGCCGCCCGAGCCGGACTCAGGCGTTGTTGCTCCAGGCCTGCCCGCTGCGCGGCCCGATCGCCGGCGCGACCGCCTGGACCATGGCGCGGATCCAGACCGACCACGGCCCAGCCTACCGGCAGCTGCTCGCGGGCTTCGCCTTCCTCGCCGCCACCGTGCTCGGCTCGGCCCTGTTCCTCGGCCGCTTCCTCTACGGCTTTTCCGGCCACATCGCCCGGCTGAAGGCTCAGCTCGCCGCGCCGCGCTCCGAGCGCGGCGACCTGCCCGACCTCGCGCCCACCGGCGAGCCGGAGCTCGACCGCCTCGTCGATGCGTTGAACGCAGCGAGCGCGCGCCTGCGCGAGGCGCAAGGGCGCGCCGTCGCGGCGGAAAAGCTCGCCGCGGTCGGGCGCCTGTCGGCGAGCGTCGCCCACGAGATCCGCAACCCCCTGTCGGCCATGCGCCTCAAGGCCGAGAACGCCCTGGCGAGCGGCGACCCGGCCCGCGCCCGCGGCGCCATCGAGACCGTGCTGCAGCAGGTCGCGCGCATCGACGGCCTCCTCGCCGACCTCCTCGGGCTGACGCAGACGCGGCCCCCCGTGCGGGCGCCCGCCGACGTCGCCGCCCTCGTCGAGGCCAGCGCCCACCTGCACGAGGACCTCGCCCGGGAGCAGAGCGTGCGGCTCGCCGTCGAGACCGACGGGCTGCCGCCCGGCGCCCGGGTCTCGATCGACGCCGGCCAGGTCGCCCGGGCGCTGGACAACCTCGTGCTCAACGCGCTCCAGCACGTGCCCGAGGGCGGCCTCGTCCGGCTCGCCGCCGCCCGGGTCGGGGAGGGCGGCGGCGCGCGCCTGCTGCTGACGGTGTCCGACACCGGGCCGGGCGTCCCCGCCGCGATCCGGGCCGAGCCGTTCGAGCCCTTCGCCACCGGGCGCCCCGACGGCACCGGCCTCGGCCTCGCCATCGTGCGCGAGATCGCCCGCGCCCACGACGGCGAGGTCCGGCTGATGGAATCGACCGTCGGCGCCACCTTCGAGATCGACCTGCCATGGCTGTGAGATGGCGCTGATCCTGATCGTCGACGACGACGCGGCATTGGCCGAGAGCTTGGCCGAGACCATCGCCGACCTCGGCCATCGCCCCCTCGTGGCGGCGTCGGGCCGCGACGCGCTGTCGCGGCTGGCGGCCGAGCCGCGGGTGGCCGCGATCCTCCTCGACCTGCGCATGCCGGGCGACCTCGACGGCATGGCGGTGCTCGCCCGCATCCGCGCGCAGGACAGCCCCCCGCCGGTCACCGTGCTCACGGCCTACGCCAACGCCGGCAACACCATCGAGGCGATGCGCCTCGGCGCGCACGACCACCTGACGAAGCCCGTCGGCCGGGCCGACCTTGCGGCGGTGCTGGCGGCGATGCTCGAACGGCCGGCGATCCCGTCGAGCTCTGCCGTCGAGCCCGGCCCCGGCGACGGCCTCGTCGGGTCGAGCGCCGGGATGCGGCGGGTCCAGAAGACGATCGGCTTGGCCGCCGACAGCGACGCGACCATCCTGATCCGCGGCGAGACCGGCACCGGCAAGGAGCTGGTGGCACGCGCGCTCCACACCTACGCCCGGCGGCGCACCGGGGCCTTCGTCCCGGTCAACTGCGCCGCGATCCCCCGCGACCTCCTCGAGAGCGAGCTGTTCGGCCACGTCCGCGGCGCCTTCAGCGGCGCGGTGACGGACCGGCCCGGCGCCTTCCGGGAGGCGCAGGGGGGAACGCTGTTCCTCGACGAGATCGGCGACATGCCGCGCGAGATGCAGGCGAAGATCCTGCGGGTGATCCAGGACAAGGTGGTGGCGCCGGTGGGCGGCCGCCCGGTCGCCGTCGCGGTGCGCGTGGTCGCGGCCACCCACCGGGACCTGCCGGGGATGGTCGCCGCCGGCACGTTCCGCGAGGACCTGTACTATCGCCTCAACGTCGTGCCGATCGCGCTGCCGCCCCTGCGCGAGCGCCTCGCCGACATCCTGCCGCTGGCCGAGCACTTCCTGGCCGGCGCCGGGCTCGGGGGCAAGCGCCTGACCGCGGCGGCCGCCGCGCGGCTGCTCGGCCATGCCTGGCCGGGCAACGTGCGCGAGCTGCGCAACGTGATCGAGCGCGCCGGCGTGCTCGTGCGCGGCGACGCGATCGACGCGCAGGACCTCGACCTGCCCGCCGCCTCCCGCAAGCCCGAGCCGGTGGACTGGCTCTCCGGAGACCTGCCCGGCGCCGTCGCGCGGCTGGAGGCCGCGATGATCGCAGCCGCCCTGGAGGCGGCCGGCGGCAACCGCACCGCGGCGGCCCGGCGCCTCGGCATCCAGCGACAGCTGCTCTACGCCAAGATCGAGCGCTACGGCCTCGGCGCACCGCCGGACGGGACCGACCTGTCCGATATTCCGACGGATGCCGTCGTGAATCCCGACGGTCGAGCTTGACCGTTGCACGCGCAACTGTCTGATCCGTAAGCTTTTTGTCCGTGGCACGGAGGGTGCCATGGCCCTCCCGTGATGTCATTGCGACAGGGAGGCTTCGTGCGACACGGTCAAACGCTCATCGCGTCCGCGATCCTGGCGCTCGCCGCGTCATCGGGCGGTGCGACGGCGCAGTCGGTGTTCGATCCGAGCGGCTTGCCTCAGACTCGCGGGACAGTGCGGCAGTACACGCTGACGCCGCGAGGCGACGTCGACGGCCTGATCCTTACCGACGGCACCGAGGTGAAGGCGCCGCCCCATCTCAGCGCGCAGCTCGTCTTCGCGGTGCGCCCGGGGGACGCCGTCACGATCCACGGCCTCAAGGCCCGCGCATTGCCGCTGGTGGATGGCAGCCTGATCCGCAACGACGCCACCGGGGCGACGGTGGCCGACCTCGGCCCGCCCCGGCGCGACCGCGCCGAGACGACGGTGAGCGGGCGCGTCGGCATGGCGCTGCACGGCAAGCGCGGCGAGATCAACGGCGTCCTGCTGGAGGACGGCACGCAGGTGCGGTTGCCGCCGCGGGAAGCCGAGCGCTGGAGCGTCGAGCTCCAGGCCGGGCGATCCCTGACCGTCCGCGGAATCCTCCTGCGCACCGCCCTCGGCACGGTGATGGAGGCGCACGCCGTCGGCGCCTCCGCCGGGGCGATGACCGAGATCGACCCTGGGCCGCCGCCGCCGCCACCGCCGGACGCTCCGCCGCCTCCGCGCTGAACCCAACGTTCCTCAACCCGTCGAGACACGCATGACCACCATGAAAGCCGCCGGCACCGTCTGGGGCGTCTTCGGCCACCGCTTCGCCATCGAGGGCGCCGACGGACGCCAACTCGCCGACCTCGGGCCGAAGGGCGCCGAGGGCGTCGCGCTCCGCGTCGGCGACGCGGTGACCGTCGAGGGCGAGAAGAAGCCCTCGGAGATCAAGGTCGCGCGGCTCACCACCGCCGACGGCACGGTGCACGCCGTCACCTGGCCCGACAAGCACGCCGGTTCGGAGGGCGACCCCGCCGCCGCGACCGCTGCCGCCGAGGCCGCCGGCTACCGTGTCACAGGCGAGCCGGAGCGCAAGCCCAAGCACGTCGAGGTGCCGGCCGAGAAGGACGGCCGCGCCGTCCGCCTGCACGTCGACCGCGACGGCACGGTGCGCGAGCCGAAGCCCAAGACCGAAGCGAAGACCGATTCCAAGTCCGCCTCCGCGGAGGCGGCCTAATCGGTCGACCGGGGCGGAACACCGCCGCGGTCGAGGACTTGAGCACGCGGCCGAGCGGAGCGATCCGCCCGGCCGCAGGACGGACGAGGGGGGACGGCGTGAGCACGACACAAGCGGGGGCGAGGGGCGGCACGGCCGACCCGGCGCCGACGGCGAAGACCCTGCGCGGGCTCGACGCCCTCAACTTCTTCCTCGCCGACGTGCGCGACGGCCTGGGGCCGTATCTCGCGATCTACCTGATCGCCGTGCGCGGGCCCGACCAGGGCTGGAACGAGGCGACCACCGGCCTGATCATGACGATCGCCGGCGTGGCCGGCCTGATCGCGCAGACGCCGGCCGGCGTGCTCATCGACAGCACCAACGCCAAGCGCGCCGTGGTGATCGCCGCCGCGCTCGCGGTGACGGCGAGCTGCCTCGCGCTGCCCTTCATCGGCAACTTCTACCTCGTCGCCGCGACCCAGTCGGTGGCGGGCGTCGCCGGGGCGATCTTTCCGCCCGCGCTCGCCGCCATCACCCTCGGGATCGTCGGCCCCAAGATGTTCTCGCGGCGGATCGGCCGCAACGAGGGCTTCAACCATGCCGGCAACGCCGTCTCCGCCGCCCTCGCGGGTGGGCTCGCCTACTTCTTCGGACCCGTCGTGGTGTTCTGGCTGATGGGGGGGCTCGCCGTCTGCTCCGTCGGCGCGATGCTGCTGGTGCCGGCCGACGCCATCGACGACGACCTCGCCCGCGGCATGACCAAGGAGCAGGAGGCGGCCCGGGACGCGGCGGGCAAGGACGACGCGCCGTCGGGCCTCGCCACCTTGCTCAAGAACAAGCCGCTGCTGCTCTTCGCCGGCCTGTGCGCGCTGTTCCACCTGTCGAACGCTGCGATGCTGACCTCGGTCGGGCAGCTCCTCACGCACTTGTCGGGCAAGGACCACGCGACCTCGTTGATCGCGATCTGCATCGTCGCCGCGCAATGCGTGATGGTGCCGGTGGCGATGTTCGTCGGCGCCAAGGCCGACGCGATCGGGCGCAAGCCGATCTTCCTCGCGGCCTTCGGCGTGCTGGCGCTCCGCGGCTTGCTCTACACGCTCTCCGACAACCCGTTCTGGCTCGTCGGCGTCCAGCTCCTCGACGGGGTCGGCGCCGGCGTCTACGGCGCGCTGTTCCCGGTGGTGGTGGCCGACCTGACCCGCGGCGGCGGACGCTTCAACGCGGCCCAGGGCGCGGTGGCGACCGCGCAGGGGCTCGGCGCCGCGTTCAGCGCGACCTTCGCCGGCCTGATCATCGTCTCGGCGGGCTACTCGGCCGCGTTCCTGGCGCTGGCGGCGACCGCCGGGCTCGGCTTCGTCCTCTACCTGACGCTGATGCCCGAGACGCGGGACGAGGCCGCGGTCGGGGGCGGCTCGGACGGCGGCATGTCGTCCGCGATGCCCGCGACCGCCTGATCGGACAGACCGTGGACGAAACCGCCCCCATGCCGCACGAGCCCCCGCCGAACGCCGCGAGCAGGACGCCGACCCGCGAACCGCTCGTGTTCCTGCATGTCGGCGACCTTCACCTCACGACGCCCGACGCCCGGAACGCCGACGACTTCCGCGCGATCCTCGATCAGATCGCGGCGATCGCGCCGCGGCACCTGTTCGATTTCGTCTACCTGCCGGGCGACCTCGCCGAGAACGGCTGGGCCTGCGAATACGCGATCCTCGCCGACGCCCTCGCCCGGCATCCGCAACTGCCGGTCCGTCTGATCCCCGGCGACCACGATCGCCAGCAGGGGGCGATGGACGACTTCCAGGCGTTCCATGCCGGGCTCCTGGCGTCGCGGGCGCTGGAACCGCCGCGCATCTGGACGCTCGACCAGCCGCCGGTGGGATCGCCGGTCGAGACATGGCCGACGGCGGAGATTCCGCATTACTGCGCGTGCGAGGACATCCGCGGCGTCCGCTGCCTGTTCGTCGACATCGTCAGCCCGGGCTACGGCCGGAAGGGGATCGGCCTCGATTTCCGGCTCGGGCCGCATCAGACGCTTTGGCTCAGCGAGGCGCTGGTGCGGGCGGCCGAGGACGGGGTCCCCGTCGCGGTCTTCATGCACGCCTATCCCGACGACCTGCGCGAGCCCGACGACCGGGCCGACGTCGGAGGGCTCTTCTGGGAGGCGGGCGTGCGCCTCGTGGAAATGGGCCACACCCATTACAACGAACTCGCGCATGACGGCCGCACGCTCTACGCGGCGGCGCGCTCGGTCGGGCAGAACGAGGACGGCTCGGTCGGCTACGCGGTGTCGGCGATCGATGGGCCGGTGACGAGCTGGCGCTTCAAGCCCCTCGACCGGCCGTGGCCGTTCGTGCTGATCACCAGCCCCGCCGACCGGCGCGTGGCGACGCGGCCGACGTCCAAGCGGAACACCGGCATGAAGGGGATCAAGCGGGGTCGGATCAAGGTCCGCGCCGTCGTGCTGTCGGAGGTGCCGCCGAAATACGTCCACTGCCGCGCCGGGACCGGCGCATGGCACCTGATGACCCTCGTGACGGGGCGCGTCTACGAGGCATGGCTTCCCTGGCCGAAGGGGGCCTCCGAGATCCAAGTCGAGGCCGTCCATCCGGACTGGAAGGGGCACGGGCCGGATCTCGTCGACACCGACGTGATCGAGCCGGTCACCGTCTTCGACGACCCGGACCTTGCGCTTTCGATCCCGACGAAGCCCGGAAGCGACGTGCCGCGAGTCGATGCGTGGCCCGAGAAGGGCGTGCGCGGCGACCAGCTCGGGCCCAACCGGGCCGGGCGCAAGTGGTGAGCGCCTGACACCAGGCTTTCGAGACGCAATGCGCCCTGCGGGGCGCCGGGGGACTATCGACGTGATCGCTGGACTGGCCATGACACCCAACCTCGCGACCTGGGGGATCGCGGGCGCCGCGACGCTCGGCGTGATCCTGCGGCCGTTCGGATGGCCGGAGGCGGTCTGGGCGGTGCTCGGGGCCGTCCTCCTCGTCGTCCTCGGGCTGCTGCCGTGGCACGATGCGCTCGACGGCGTCGCCAAGGGGACGGACGTCTACCTGTTCCTCGTCGGCATGATGCTGCTCGCCGAGATCGCGCGGAAGGAGGGCCTGTTCGACTGGCTCGCGACGATCGCGGTGCGGATGGCCAAGGGCTCGGCCACGCGGCTGTTCCTGCTGGTCTACGTCGTCGGCACGGTGGTGACGGTGTTCCTGTCGAACGACGCCTGCGCCGTGGTGCTGACGCCGGCGGTCTACGCCGCCACCAAGGCGGCGAAGGTCGAGAACCCGCTGCCCTACCTGTTCATCTGCGCCTTCATCGCCAACGCGGCGAGCTTCGTGCTGCCGATCTCGAACCCGGCCAACCTCGTCGTGTTCGCCGACCACATGCCGCCGCTGGGGGAATGGCTCAAGACCTTCGGCCTGCCCTCGGTGCTGGCGATCGTCACCACCTATCTCGTCCTGCGCGTCACGCAGAACGGCGTCCTGAAGAGCCAGGAGATCGCCACCGACGTCGAGGCCGCGTCGCTCGGGCTCGGCGGCAAGGTTGCGGGTGCCGGCATCGTCGCCACCGCGGTTGCGCTGATCGGGTCGTCGGCGGCCGGGATCGAGCTCGGCCTGCCGACCTTCATCGCGGGTCTGGCCACCACCCTCGTCGTCCTCGCGATCAAGCGCGGCGGCCTCGTCGCGGTGGTGAAGGACGTGTCGTGGAGCGTGCTGCCGCTGGTGGCCGGCCTGTTCGTCCTGGTCGAGGCGCTGGAGAAGTCCGGCGTCCTCAAGATGATCGCCGACCAGCTCAAGGCCTACGCCCAGGTCGACCCGGCAGGCACCGCCTGGGGCTCGGGCGTTGTCGTGGCGGTGGGCTCGAACCTCGTCAACAACCTGCCGGCGGGGCTGCTCGCCGGGGCCGCGGTCCACGCCGCCGCGGTCTCGAAGACCATCGCCGCCGCGATCCTGATCGGCGTCGACCTCGGGCCGAACCTCTCGGTCACCGGCTCGCTCGCCACGATCCTCTGGCTCACCGCGATCCGGCGCGAGGGCGAGGATGTCGGCTTCTGGCGCTTCCTCAAGCTCGGCCTGCTGGTGATGCCGCCGGCCCTCCTGCTGGCGCTCGCCGGCCTGCTCCTCGTCTGACCTCTCGCGTCAAAACCCCGTCTTTCGGACCGGAGATCCGCCCTTGAACGCCGCCCTGCTCTATCCCTTCATCCTGGTCGCCGGCGCCCTCCAGGCGCTGGGCAACTCCATGAACGCCCAGCTGCGGGGGCGGCTGGTGAACCCGTGGCTCGCGGCGACGGTGTCGTTCGCGCCGATCGTCTTCGTGTTCGCGACGCTGTTCTTCATCATGCCGACCCCGCTGCCGACCCTCGAGACCTTGGGCAAGATGCCCTGGTACGCGCCGCTCGGCGGCGTCGCCGGCGCGGTCGCGGTGTTCGGGGGCCTCGCCTTCATCGACAAGGTCGGCGCCGGGCCGTTCAACGGCCTCACGCTGACGGCCAACATCCTGGCCTCCCTCGCGATGGATTCGCTCGGCCTGTTCGGGCTTCAGGGCGGCGGCTTCAAGCCGCTGCCGTGGCTCGGCGGGCTGCTGATGGCGGTCGGCGTGGTGTTCATCGCCCGCACCACCGCCGACAAGGGCGGCGAAAAGGACGAGGGCCACGGCCTCAACCCGAAGCTGCTCTACCCGTTCATCGTCGTCGCCGGCATCCTGCAGGCGGTGGGCGTCGTCTGGAACTCGCAGCTGCGCGGCGCGCTCGTGAACCCCTGGCTCGCGGCCACCGTCTCGTTCCTGCCGGTGGTGTTCGTGTTCGCCCTGGTGTTCCTGGTGCGCCCGACCCCGCTGCCGAAGCGCGAGGACGTCGAGGGCGTGCGCTGGTGGATGCCGCTGGCCGGCATCACCGGTGCGGTGGCGGTGTTCGGCGGCCTGCTCTTCGTCGACACGGTCGGCGCCGGCGCCTTCAACGGCCTCCTGATCACCGCCAACCTGCTGACCTCGGTGGCGCTCGACCATTTCGGCTGGGTCGGCATGAAGCAGGTCAAGGCCGGCCCGTCACGGCTCGGCGGTGCCGCGCTGATGGTGGCCGGCATCCTGCTGATCTCGATCTTCTGACGATGCGGGCGCAGGCGGACGACGCGTCAACCGCCGGCGCCCTTACTCTGCTCTCCCTTGCTCTGCTCTCCCTTGCCCTGCGCCACCGCCCCGGCGCGAATCGCGTCGAGCGTCTGGGTCGGCGTCAGGGCCTGCGGGTCGACGAGGCAGTGCAGCATCGCGGGCAGCCCGGAGGCGAGCGCCCGCTCGAAGGCCGGCGCGAACTCCTCCGTCCGCGCCACCCGCTCGCCGTGGCCGCCATAGGCGCGGGCGAGGGCGGCGAAGTCCGGGTTGCCCAGCCGCGTGCCGGAGACGCGGCCGGGATATGTGCGCTCCTGGTGCATGCGGATGGTGCCGTACATGCCGTTGTCGAGCACCACTACGAGGATCGGGATCGCGTACTGCACGGCGGTCGCGAATTCCTGGCCGGTCATCAGCACGTCGCCGTCGCCCGCGAGCGCGACCACGATGCGCTCGGGCCGGATGCGCTTGGCCATGATCGCGGCGGGCACGCCGTAGCCCATCGAGCCCGAGGTCGGCGCGAGCTGGGTGCGGAAACGCCGGAACCGGTAGTAGCGGTGGATCCAGGTGGCGAAGTTGCCGGCCCCGTTGCACAGGATCGCATCGGGCGGCAGCCGTTCGCGCAGCCACGTCACGGCCTCGCCGTACTGGAAGGCGCCAGGCGTCGGGGCCGGGCGCTCGGACCAGTCGCGGTAGCTCGCATGCGCCGCCGCCGCCCGGCCGTGTGGGTTCGAGACGGGTGGCGGCGACGCCCGCAGCGCCGCCAGGAGCGGGCCGGGCGCGGACTGGATCGCCAGCGTCGGCTGGTAGACGCGGCCGAGCTCGTTCGCATCCGGGTGGGCGTGGACCAGCGGCAGGCCGGGATCGGGAATGCCGAGCAGGCGATAGGATTGCGCCGGCATCTCCGACAGGCGGCCGCCGACCATCAGCAGCAGGTCGGCCTCGCGGATGCGCGCGACGAGGGCCGGGTTCGGGCCGATGCCGAGCTCGCCGGCGTAGTTCGGATGGTCGGCGGGAAACAGGTGGGCGCGTCGGAACGAGGTCGCCACCGGCAGGTCCTCGGCCGCGGCGAAGGCGACGAGGTCGTCCCGCGCCGCCTCGCTCCAGCGCGAGCCGCCGACGAGCACGACCGGCTTTTGCGCGCCATCGAGCATCCGGCGCAGCGCGAAAACGTCCTCCGGCCGGGGCGCGGGCTCCGCCGGCGCGACGGGCCTCGCGTCCGCGACGGCGACGGCGTCGTCGAGCATGTCCTCCGGCAGCCCCACCACCACCGGGCCGGGGCGCCCCTGCATCGCCACCCGGAAGGCGCGGGCGATGAGCTCTGGGATGCGCGCGGCGTCGTCGACCTCGACGACCCACTTGGCCACCGTGCCGAACATCGCGCGGTAGTCGATCTCCTGGAAGGCGTCGCGGTCGCGCATGCCGCGGGCGACCTGGCCGACGAACAGGATCATCGGGGTCGAATCCTGCTGCGCCACGTGGAGGCCCGCCGACGCGTTGGTGGCGCCGGGGCCGCGGGTGACGAAGCAGACGCCCGGCCGGCCGGTGAGCTTGCCCGCCGCCTCGGCCATCATCGCGGCCCCGCCCTCCTGCCGGCAGACCAGCACGTCGACGTCCGTGTCGTAGAGCGCGTCGAGGACGGCGAGGTAGCTCTCGCCGGGGACGCAGGTCAGCCAGTCGACGCCCTGCGCCAGGAGCTGGTCGACGAGCACGCGCGCGCCGGTTCGGGTTCGGACCATCGGCGGTTTCCTCGCGCGGACCGGATCGGCCGCGCTCGCCCGACGCAGTCTGGTTCGCCCGGCTCCGAAGGCAAGGCCGTACTGCCCGGCCGGATGGAGGCTCTTCCGTGGGGAGGCCGCCGCACAGTCGGTGGTTCAGTCCGCCTCGTCCTCGGAGGCGGACATCGCATCGCGGAAGCGCCGCAGCCGGGCGCCGGCCGTCTTCGGTTCGGTCGCGCGCGCCGCGCTGAACGGAAGGGGAGGGGCATCGCGCAGGCCCGGCTCCGGTTGCGCCTGCACTACCGGCGCGCCGATCGCGGCCATCAGGACGCGCAGCCCATCGATCCATTCCTCGGCGTCGGCGAGCGAGGCGAAGCCCTCGCGCCTATACGTCTTGTCGGGCGCGACGGTGGCGGCTGCGTCGAACAGACCGTCGTCCCGGTCGTGGATGCGATAGGAAACTCGGCGAGACATGATGAATAGATACCTCAACCTTCCCCGCGCGAGAAGGTTGCCCGTGATGAAATCGGGCCTGATCGGATCGGTTCCGACTTGAGACCCACCTGCGACAGCCATGCGCGGCCCGTGCCGCGCACCCGCCCTAAAGTCCCGCCCCGCCTCGATTGCCCGCCTTCACCATCCGGGCCACGATGAGGCCAGAGCAAAGGGGTTCGTTGCTAAAGCAACGTTCCGTCGGAGTCGGTCACGGTTAAGGACCGTTCATCACCGGCTCAGAATTTAATATGCAATTACCTTAGACCGGCTCAAAAGAGCTTGACCGTGAGAACCTTGGGACGCTCCATCGGCATGACGCAAGCCATCTCCAACGGCCGGGACGAAACCTTCGACGCCGAGCTGGGCGCGGTCGACGTCGCGGCCGTCGTCCGCAACCATCTCGGCGGCGAGTTGCGCGCCTACTTCGCCCTGCCGGCGGGCGACGCCTTGCCGGAGCCGCTGCGCGCCCTGGTGCGCCGCTTCGAGGACGTGCTCGCGAGCCGCGGCGAGACGCCGACCACGGCGTTCCGCGACGACCTGATGGCCGTTCTCCCGGCGCTGCGCACCTTCGCGTTCTCGCTCGTCGGCGACATGAGCCGGACCGACGACCTGGTCCAGGAAACCTTGATGAAGGCCTGGATGAACCAGCACCGGTTCCAGGCGGGCTCGAACCTGGTGGCGTGGCTGTTCACGATCATGCGCAACCAGTTCTACACCGAGATCCGCAAGCGCAAGCGCGAGGTGGAGGATGCCGACGGCGTCCAGGCCGGCAAGCTGACCGCGGTGCCGGACCAGGAGGACGTCGTCACCCTCAAACGCCTCTACGCGGTCATGGAGACGCTTCCGGCGACGCAGCGCGAGGCGCTCCTCCTCGTCGGCGCCGAGGGCCTCACCTACGAGGAGGCCGCGGTGCGGCTGCAATGCCAGGTCGGCACGGTGAAGAGCCGGGTCAGCCGCGCCCGCGGGCAGCTCGCCGGCCTCCTCGGGCTCGAGAAGGAGCCGCCGCCGCGTCACGCGCCCTGAGGCGCGGCGCGGGAGCGCGGTCCGATGCCGCGTCGGCTGGCGCTGCCGGCGACGGGCGCCATCTCGGGTCTCTGCCGGGCGCACGGGCCCGGGCGGCCGAGGACCGGTCCGAAACCCCATGGCGACCTACTTCACGGCCGACACGCATTTCGGCGATGCCGACCTCGTCCGGCGCCGGCGCGGCGCCTTCGGCTCGGTCGAGGATCACGACGAGGCGCTGGTCGCCCGCTGGAACGCCCGCGTCGGCGTCGAGGACGAGGTCTGGCACCTCGGCGACTTCGCCGCCGAGGCCAGCCGAGACTATTGCGCGGCGATCTTCCGCCGGCTGAACGGCGTGAAGCGGCTGGTGCGCGGCAACCACGACACCAACCGCGTGCTCGACCTGCCCTGGGCGCAGCCGCCGGTGGACAGCGCCCGCATCAGCGTGGTCGACGCCGGCGGCACGTCGCGGAGGCTGTTCCTGTCGCACTATCCGCATCGCTCCTGGCCGGGCTTCTGGCGCGAGACCCGCCACCTCTACGGCCACACTCATGCCTGCCTGCCCGACACCAGCCGCTCCTGCGACGTGGGCGTGGACGCGCAAGACTATCGCCCGGTCGACCTCGCCGAGGTGCTCGCCCGGCTGGACGAAGCCGAGCAGGCGCCCGAGGAGATGGCGATCCGCGGCTTGCGCTGACTTGGCGCTGAGCCGGCGGCGTCAGTCCTCGGCCGGGACGAAGCGCAGCGTGCCCGCGCGCCGGGTCGGCGTCCCGGTGTCGCCGGTGTGCTTGATCCCGTCCATCACAGGCACCTCCGGGAAATCGAACGGGCTGACCCCGTCGAGGCAGGCGACGTTGACCGCGTACAGGTTTTGGTCGGACCGGCGCTGGTGATGGGTGTAGATCCCGCAGCGCGCGCAGAAGAAGTGTTGCGCCGTCCCGGTGTGGAAGCGGTAGCTCGTCAGCGCCGCCGCGCCCTGCAGGATCTCGACCCCGCCCGCCTCCGCCATCGCGACGACGGCGCCGCGCATCCGGCAGTTGGAGCAGGTGCAGCGGCGGATCGAACGGAAGCCGTCGCCCAGCGTCGCCGCGAAGCGCACCGCGCCGCAATGGCAGCCGCCGGTCCGGATGGTCGTGTCGTTCCTCATCTCGTCTCCTTCTGCAGGCTTGGTCTGCGCATGCCGGATCACCCGCGCCGGGCCCGGCGCCGAACGGGGCTTATCCGGGGCCGCCCTCCCGCGGCGCGAGCCTTGGCGCGAGGGCGAGCATCAGCGGGACGACCGCCAACGCCGTGACCGCGGCAGCCATGGTCGCCCGGCCCGGGCCGAGCGCGTCGCCGAGCGGCCCGTAGAGCAGCGGCGTCGCCAGCGCGCTGCCGCCGAGGGTGCAGGTGTAGAAGATCGCGAAGGCGCGCTCGACCCGGCCGCCCGGCGCGAGCTCCGGCACCGTGCCGTAGAGGACGGAGGAGGTGCCGTTGAGCAGCAGGCCGAGCAGCGGCAGCACCGCGATGGCGGGCGCCAGCGGCAGGGCGACGACGGCGAGGATCGCCGCCGCCGTCCCCACCTCGGTGAGGATCACGCTGCGCGTCACCCCGAAGCGGGCCCCGAGGCGTCCGAACGCCGCCTTGCCCAGCGCTCCGCCGACGGCGACGAGTGCGAACCCGACGCCCACCGTCGCGAGCGCCGCCCCCTTCGCCTGGAGCAGGAACGGCAGGTAGACGAGGAAGGCCGGGCGCGCCGCGTTGTCGAGCATACCGATCGCCACGAGCAGCCCGAACCCGGACTTTTTCTGCGCGCTGCGAGAGGAATCCACCCGCGCGGTCGCCTGTGCCGCCCCCCGCGCCGCCTCGCGGGCGGCGGGCTCGCGCGGCAGCAGGACGGCGACCCCGAGGCCGACCATGGCGCCGAGGCCGGCGACGAGCCAGAGCACCGGGCGCCAGCCGGCATAGGCGAGGACGAACCCGACCAGGGGCGGCAGCGCCGCCTTCCCGAGGTCTCCGGCGACGTTGTAGGTGCCGAGCGGCCCGCGGGCGGCCTCGCCGTAGGCCCGGGCGATCACCGCCGAGGCGAGCGGATGCTGTGTGCTGCTGCCGGCGCCCGACAGCGCCAGCGCGAGGCACAGGACGACGAGGCCGCCCGAGGCGCCGGCGAGCGCGTAGCCCGCCGCGCCGACGAACGTGCCCAGCACCAGCACCGTACGCAGGCCGAGTCGGCGGGCGAGCGCGGCGGCCGGCATCTGCAACCCGGCCAGCGCACCGACGTAGAGCGAGCGCAGCAGCGCCAGTGCGACGTAGCCGAGGCCGAACTCCGCCTGCCAGACCGGGAGGAGCACGTAGATCAGGTCGGCGTAGCCGTCGTGCAGCGCATGGTTGACCCCGACCACCGCGAGCGCGCGCCCGGCCTCCGCGCCGCCGGCGGGCGGGGCGGCGAGGCTTGAGTCGGCGAGGCTTGGAGGAGCAAGGCTTTCGGCGGGCGAGGTTCGGCTGTCGGCGTTCATGGCCGGCACGATGCCGGTCTCGCGGTCTCGCGACAAACGCCTTGTGCTGACGCACGTGTGAGGAAAGCTGGCACGCATGCACCGCCGGTTGCCGCCGCTGAATGCGTTGAAGGCCTTCGAAGCTGCCGGCCGGCACCAGAGCTTCACCCTGGCCGCGGCCGAGCTCTGCGTGACCCACGGTGCGGTGAGCCGGCACGTGCAGGCGCTCGATGCTTGGCTCGGGGCGCCGCTGTTCGAGCGCCACAACCGCCGCGTGGTGCTCACCGAGGCCGGGCGCGCCTACCTCGCCGAGATCGGTGCCGCCCTCGACCGCGTGGCCCTCGCCAGCGCTCGGCAGATCGGGCGCGGACGAACGCGGGTGTTGCACGTGAACGCGCTCGCGACCTTCACCCTGCGCTGGCTGATCCCGCGCCTCTCGGCCTTCCAGCGGGCCAACCCTGCGATCGAGGTGCGGCTCACGACCTCCAACGTGCCGCTCGCCCACCTCGCCGAACCGTTCGACGTCGCGATCCGCGGTGGCCCGGACGCGTATCCGGGGCACGTCGCGATCGCCTTCCTTCCCGAGGGGCGCATCCCGGTCTGCAGCCCAGGCCTGCTGCGACGTCTGCCGCTCCGGGCGCCGGCGGATCTGGCGCAGCATACGCTGCTGAATGCGGCGACGCTGCCCGAGGTCTGGCCGCACTGGCTGCAGGCCGCGGGCGTGCCGAACCTGCGCCCGCAGCGCTCGGTGACGCTGGAACATTTCTACTTGACGCTGCAGGCCGCCCTCGACGGCCTCGGCGTGGCCATGGGCCCGGAGCGGCCGATCGCCGACGATGTGGCCGCGGGGCGGCTGACGCTGCCGTTTTCCGGCCCGGCCCTGCCGGCGCGAAGCTACCACGCCTACGTGCCGGAGGCCCGGGCCGAAGACCCGGCGGTGCGCGCCTTCTGCGACTGGCTCCCCACCGCCGCCTGAGCGGTTGCCAGCGGCACGCCGTGTCGGGCATGGCGGGCGGCGACGAGACGGCTTTCAGAGCGTTTTCAAGCGAGGTGGATGCCGGCTCGCGTGAAGAAAACGCGACCACACAGCAGGTCGGTGCATTTTCCGTGATCCGGGGATCACGGAAAATGCTCTCGGGCCAAGCGACGGGATGACGATGGCGATCAATCAGGAAGCGGTCGAGCGGCTCGCGGAGGCCTCCGCCCTGCGGGTGCTGGTCCAGACGGTCGCCGTGCTGGTGTTCGAGCAGAGCGGCCTGCCGCCGGACCGGGTGCGCGCGCTCGGGAAAAGCCTCAGCGCCGAGATGTCGGACATCGAGATTCCCGGCGCCGGAGTTCCCGACCTCGACGCCATCCGCCAGGCCAACGCGCGAGCGGTGGTGGCCGCCTTCGAGAGCGTCGCCGAAGCGATGCGGGACGGCGATGCGGCGACGCCCGGCGCCTGACGGCTTCGGGAGACGCGCCTGCACGGTCGTCGGCATCACGCAGAATTGTCTAGCGTCCGCGTGGGAGCCTGCCGCCCCGCGTCGTCGCGCGATCACGGGTCCTGTCCCCGCACGTGCCTCTGCGGCGGCGCCCCGCGCAATCGACATCGTGATCATGCCGGGGACTATAAGAATTGCGCGCAAGCGATGCCAGAGTGTCGCGGACCCAAGGGTTTCTAAGAAAATAAACCAGATTTAACGTCTCTCGACGTATCGTCCTCCCAAGCCGATCGTCAGCCCGCCGCCACCCCTCTTCAAGGGTCCCGCGCGTCGTGGCGTCGATGTTCCATCGAGGGAGCGACATGCTGAGTCTTCTGAATCGCCGGACTTCGGTCACCTCGGATTTGCTGCACAAGTCGCAGGCCGTGATCGAATTCGACGGCAGCGGCAAGATCATCACCGCCAACGCCAACTTCCTCGCGACGATGGGCTACGCCCTCGACGAGATCCAAGGTCGGCACCACAGCCTGTTCCTCGAGCCGTCCGAGCGGACGAGCGAGGCGTATCGTCTGTTCTGGGAGGGCCTGTCGAAGGGCAAGGCGGATTCCGCCGCCTTCCGGCGCATCGCCAAGGGCGGTCGTGAAGTCTGGCTCCAGGCCTCGTACAATCCCGTGCTCGACCGGGACGGCAAGACCGTCAAAGTCGTGAAGTTCGCCACCGACATCACAGCCTACAAGCTCGCGGCGCTGGACATGGAACGCCAGATCGCCGCCCTGCACCGCTCGCAGGCCGTGATTGACTTCGAACCCGACGGCACGATCCTCACCGCCAACCCCAACTTCCTCGACGCGGTCGGCTACCGGCTCGACGAGGTGCAGGGCCGGCACCACCGCATGTTCGTCACCGAGGCCGAACGCGTCGGTCCGGCCTACCAGGCGTTCTGGGCGGCGCTCGCGCGCGGCGAATTCCAGTCGGCCGAGTACCTCCGGATCGGCAAGGGCGGCCGCGAGGTCTGGATCCAGGCGACCTACAATCCCGTCACCGATGCGGAGGGCCGCACGACCAAGATCGTCAAGTTCGCCACCGACATCACCGAACAGGTGCACGAGCGCCAGCGCCGGGCCGAGGCGCAGCGGGCGATCGGCACCGACCTCGACGCGATCGGGACGGCGACGGAGGACGTCACGCGCCAGACGACCGACGCCGCCGCCACGGTGGGGCGCGTCTCCGGCGACATCCAGGCCGTCGCCTCCGGTGCGGAGGAGCTCTCGGCCTCGGTCGGCGAGATCAGCCAGCAGGTCAGCCACGCGGCCCGGATCGCCGGACAGGCCGTCGAGGAGACCGAGCGCACGGGCCTGATCGTCGCCGGCCTGAGCAGCCAGGCGGCACAGATCGGCGATGTCGTCGCGCTCATCCAGGGCATCGCGGCGCAGACCAACCTGCTCGCGCTGAACGCCACCATCGAGGCCGCGCGTGCGGGCGCGGCGGGCAAGGGCTTCGCCGTCGTCGCGGCCGAGGTGAAGGCGCTGGCCGAGCAGACCGGCAAGGCGACGGACCAGATCCGCACGCAGATCGCCGCGACGCAGAACGCGACCCGCGACGCCGTTGACGCGATCGCCTCGATCAAGACCACGATCCAGACGCTCAGCGACGTGTCGAGCGCGATCGCGGCCGCGGTGGAGGAGCAATCCGCGGTCACGCAGGAGATCTCGGGTAGCATGCAGACCGCGTCGTACGGCGTCACGGCGATCGCCTCGGGCATGGACCTGATCGCCCAGGCGAGCGAGCGGGTGGACGACGCGACCCGTCAGGTCCGCTCGGCCGCCCGCGCCTTCGGCTGAGGCCCGGCGGCTGCGGCGTGAGCCGCGTTCGCGACCTGCGCCCGCCTTTCGAGACCCGAACGACCACGATCTCCCCGGTGGACCGCCGTCATGGCCGAATTGCTCCTGATCAGCGACGACACGCACCGAACGGCGCGGCTGGCACGGGACCTCCCGAACGTCGAGCGGTCGACGGTCTTCGACCTCTACGACGACGCCTCCTGCCCGGCGGCCGCGGAACTCATCGTCAGCGACGTCAAGGCGCTGACCTCGGAGGCGCTGTCGCGCCTGCGCACGCTGCTCGAGCGCGTCCGCGGCCAGGACGTGCCCTACGTCTGCCTGTTCCACGACAACGGTGCGCGGACCCGCGCCTACGCCGAGCTGCTCGGCGCCTCCAGCCTGCTCAGCGCCGCCTCCGGCCCGGCCGCCCTCGGCAGCGCCCTGGCGGAGCTGCGGAACCGGATCGATCCGATGTCCGACGCGATGCGGCGCCACGGCGAGCGGGCCGAGCGGTTCCTGTGCACCACCTTCGTCCCGGGACGGCCGCTCTCGCCGGTCGAGATCGCGGCGGGAACGACGCTCATCGAGACCGCCCTGCAGGAGGGCGGCATCCGCTCCTGGGTGCGGGCGGTGCGACGCTTCGACGACGCCACGCACCGGCATTGCCTGCTGGTCGCCGGGCTCGCGGCCGCGTTCGGCGGCGTCCTGATGCTCGGCGCCGCCGACCGCCATCACCTCGTGAAGGCAGCCCTGTTGCACGATGTCGGCAAGATCGCGATCGACGCCGCCATCCTGAACAAGCCGGGCAAGCTCGACGCCGTAGAGATGGCCGAGATGCGCACCCACCCCGCGCACGGGCACGCCATGCTGGTCGGCCGCGGGTTCGACGAGAGCCTGCTCGCCGTCGCGCACTCGCACCACGAGATGCTCGACGGCTCGGGCTATCCGGACAAGCTGGTCGGGAGCCAGATCTCGGACTTGGTTCGCCTCGTCACGATCTGCGACATCTTCGGGGCGCTCACCGAGCACCGCCCCTACCGTGCGCGGATGGAGAGCATGCCGGCTTACGACATCCTCGTCGGAATGGCCGGGCGGCTCGACGGCGACCTCGTCCGCGCGTTCAAGCCCGTCGCCGACGCGTTCTGAGGCGCACGCGGACGGTCGGCCGCGCGGGCGTTACGAACGCGGGCGGACGTGGAGGAAGCTGCGCTCGCCGGTCGCGGCCTCCGTCACGTGCTGGATCGCATCGAGAAGGTCCGCCATGCGCTTGGGCGCCTGCGCGGACATCAGCCGCGCCGCGTCCACCCGGCGGGCGTCGGTCCGCCCGGCGGCGATCTGCGCCTGGCTCAGGGCATCGAAGTCGCGGCTCGGGCGTCGCTTCATGGCGGTGTCTCTCCTCGGGACAGCGTGGACGCGGCATGGTTGATGAAGCGTTAACGCGCCGCATCGGGCTGGATGCCGGGAGGCGCCCGCCGACGCCCGCAGGCCGCGTCGCCCGCCCGTGAAACCCGTAAAAATTTCGTTTTTGCGGTCATCATGCTATAAGACGTGATCAATGCGGCGGGCGCGCAAGGAACAGATGCCCCGCCCCCAATCATCGCCGACGCGACCGACGGCCGAACGCGTATCTGTCGGATCCGCGTGGCGTCATCGTCTTGCCGCCACCGCCGTTCATCAATCTGGCACCGCGTCAGACGCCTCGTTGCGGTTTCGTCTTCCGATGTCGCTGCCGTCGTGCCCGGCGGTCGCCTTCCGATCTACAGAAAGGTCCCGAATGCTGAAGCTCACCCCGATCGTTCTCGTCGGCCTCCTCTCCGGCGCGACCGTGTCGCCGGTAGCCGCCGGAGAACCGGGTGCCTTCAACGGGACCTGGGCCGTCGATCTCGTGACCGAGAGCGGCCTGTGCGACGCGCGCTACACCACCGCCATCGCGATCCGCGACGGGCAGGTGCGCACGGCGTCCGCGAAGGAGTCCGGCGCGCGGGTCACCGGCCAGGTCGGACCGGACGGCACGGTGGGGCTCAACGTCTCGAACGGGGCCGCGAGCGGCGCGGCCTCGGGCCGGCTTCAGGCGGCCGGCGGGGCTGGGACCTGGAAGGTGTCGGCGTTGTGCTCCGGCCGCTGGACGGCGCGGCGCAACACGACGCACACCGCCCAGGCCGAGTAGAACGGTCCCGCCCGCGGCGGGACCGTCTGCGTCCGTCACGCGGCGGGACCGTCTGCGTCCGTCACGCGGCGGCGAGCCAGGTGCGGGCCTCGTCGAGGCGGGCGCGCTCGAACACCTTGATCTGGGCCGGGGAGACGAAGCCGAAGGTCTCGGCGACGACCTTGAGCCATTGCGCGTCGGTGACGAGCGCCACGTGGCTGACGCCCTTCATCATCGACAGGCCGAAGCGCGGGTCCTTGAAGAAGGCGGCCGGCTCCATGCCCTCGAAGGCGCGGATGTCCTCCAGCAGCTTGAGCTTGCCGCCCTTGTCGAGGTCGGCCTTCATCGCGGTCATGACCGCGTTCATCTCGTCGTCGGTTATCTTCCCGTCGACCACGATCTCGGCGACGCTGGACTCGGGCTTCTTGGTGTAGCTCAGCACGATGCGCGCTCCTGACAGGCCTGCCGCCGACCGAGTATCTCGCGGCACCGCACACTCCTACAGAACGCGTCCCGGATCGCCTACAAAAAGCTCTGCGGGTCGACGTCGACGGCAACGCGGACGTTGCCGCGCACCTTCGGCCCGCGCCCCAGCCAGTCGCGCAGGTAGCTCTGCAGGTCGACGTTGCGCTCGGTCTTGACCAGAAGGCGGAACCGGTAACGCCCGCGCACCAGCGCCAGAGGCGCCTCGGCCGGCCCGAGCACCATCACCCCGTCCGGCGGCTCGGCGGCGCGCGCCAGCGCCTGCCCGTGGGCCTCGGCCGTCGCCCGGTCGTTGGCCGAGACGATCAACGCCGCCAGCCGCCCGAACGGCGGCAGGCCGGCCGCCTCGCGGGCGGCGATCTCCTCCTCGTAGAAGCGCTCGGAATCACCCGACAGGAGCGCCGCGATCACCGGATGCTCGGGCTGGTAGGTTTGCACCATGGCGCGGCCCGGCCGCTCGCCGCGGCCCGCCCGGCCGGTGACCTGCTGCAGCAGCTGGAAGGTGCGCTCGGCCGCCCGCGGATCGCCCGAGGTCAGCCCGATGTCGGCGTCGAGCACGCCGACGAGGGTCAGGTGCGGGAAGTTGTGGCCCTTGGCCACGAGCTGCGTGCCGACGACGATGTCGCATTCGCCGGCCGCGACCAGTTCCAATTCCTGCCGCAGCCGCTCGGCGCCGCCGGGAAAGTCGCTCGACAGCACGATGATGCGCTTATCCGGAAACAGCTCGGCCGCCTCCTCCGCGATGCGCTCGACGCCGGGGCCGCAGGGGGTGAGGTTGTCGAAGGTGCCGCATTCCGTGCACGCCTCGGGCCGGCGCTCGCTGTAGCCGCACTGGTGGCAGACGAGCGCCTTGCGGAAGCGGTGCTCCACCAGCCAGGTCGAGCAGTTCTTGCACTGATAGCGGTGGCCGCAGGCGCGGCACAGCGTCAGCGGCGCATAACCACGGCGGTTGAGGAACAGCAGCGCCTGCTCGCCGGCAGCGAGGTTGGCCTTCACCGCGTTGACCAGCGGCGGCGAGAGGAAGCGCCCGCGCTCCGGCTTGTCGAGGCGCATGTCGATCGCCTGGATGTCGGGCAGGCGCCGCCCGCCGAAGCGCTCGGGCAGCCGCACGCGGCGGTAGCGCCCGCGTTCGACGTTCACCCGCGTCTCGATCGAGGGCGTCGCCGAGGCCAGCACCACCGGGCAGCCCTCGAGCTTGCCCCGCACCACCGCCATGTCGCGGGCGTGATAGTGGACGCCGTCCTCCTGCTTGTAGGCGCTCTCGTGTTCCTCATCGACCACGATCAGGCCGAGCTTTCGGAACGGCAGGAACAGGGCCGAGCGGGCGCCGACCACCACCCGCACCTCGCCGTTAGCGACCCCTGCGCGCAGCCGCTCGCGCCGCCGTCCGCCGATGCCCGAGTGCCAGGCCGCCGGGCGGACGCCGAAGCGGGCGGCGAACCGGTCGAGGAACTGCGCCGTCAGCGCGATCTCGGGCATCAGGATCAGGGCCTGCCCGCCTGAGCGGACGCACTCGGCGACCGCCTCGAAGTAGACCTCGGTCTTGCCCGAGCCGGTGACGCCTTCCAGCAGGACCGCGCCGCCAGCCGCCTCCGCCGCGGCGGGCGCCCCGACCAGTTCCGCGACCGCCGCGGCCTGCGCCTCCGACAGCGGCACCCGCGGAAACTCCGGATCGGGGGGGAGGGCGACGGGCTCGGGCGCGAGCGCAACCGCCTCCAGTGCGCCGTCGTCGACGAGCCCGTCGACCACCGAAAGCGAGACCTCGGCCGCTTTCGCCAGCGCGCCCTTGCCCCGGACCTCGCCGTCGGCGGCGACCGCCAGCACCTTGTCCCGCGCCTTGGTCGGGCGGGCCGGCGCTTTGCCGGTGGTTCGGACCCCGACGCGCACGACCTCCGCCGCCGCGGCCTCGTCGGGCAGGCGCAGCACCATGGCCAGCGCAGAGCCCTTCGGCGCGAGGGTGTAACGCGCGATCCAGTCCACCAGCTTGCGCACCGGCTCGGAGAGCGGCGCCACGCCGAGCGGCCCGGTGACCGGGCGCAGGTTCGAGCCGCCGGCCGTCTCAGCCACGCCCCAGACCACGCCGACCGTCTCACGCGGGCCCAGCGGCACCTGCACCACGTCGCCGACGGAAAGCGTCAGGTGCGCCGGCACCGCGTAGCTGTAGGCGGTGTCGATCGCGAGGGGGATCAGGATCTCGGCGACGTGCGGCATGGGCGTAGGGCGTCGGTTTCGGAGAATGGCTGCATGTTCCGGTTTTGTACCATAAAACGTACCATCACGCAGAGGTCGTGCGCGCGGGCTCGGCGCGCAAGCGCAGGGCGAGCGGCACGGCCGCTAGGCTGAGCCCAGCCATCGCCCAGAAGGCCCGGCCGTGGAAGGCCGAAAACAGCGGGCCGGAGGCCAGCGTCGCCGCCGCGCCCGCGAGCCCGAGCCCGACGGTGCCGTAGAGCGTCAACGCCGTGGCGCGGGCCGTCGGCGGCACCGCCCGCTCGATCAGGCCGAGGCAGGCGAGGTGCAGTAGCGCGAAGCTCAGGCCGTGCAGGGACTGGATCGCGACGAGCCAGGGCAGCGCGACGGTCTCGGCCTGCACCGCCCAGCGCACGGCCCCGGCGACCGCGGCGACGGCGAGGCCGGCGGCCGGCCCGATCCGCGCCAGCAGCGGCGGCCCGGCGATCAGGAACACGAACACCTCCGCCGCCACGGCTTCCGCCCAAAGCAGGCCGGCGGCGCCTGCCCCGATCCCGGCGCCGCGCCACAGGATCATCGCGAAGGCGTCGTGCATCGCGTGCGCGCCGACCACCAGGGCCGCGACCAGCACCGTGCGGCGGAAGGCGGCGAGGCGCAGCAGGCCGGCAAAGCCGATCCCAGCCTCCGAGGCTTGCGCGCGCGCGCCGCCCGACGCCCGCCCGGCGAGCGCCGCCGCGCCGGCCCCCACGAACAACACCGCTCCGGCGACGAGGCCGGCCGCGAGCCCGAACCCCTGCACCAGCCAGCCGGCGGCGCCGACCCCGGCGATGAAGGCGGCCGAGCCCGCCCCGCGCACCCAGCCGTAGGGAAACGCCGCCCCGCCCCGCGCGGCGGCGAGCGCCAGCACGTCGGCCAGCGGCGCCAGCGGGGCGGTAGCCGCCGCGTAGGCGATGCCGACCGCCAGCAGCGGCCAGAACCCGCTTGCCGCGAGATGCGCGAGGGCCGCGAGTCCGGTGAGGCCGCAGGCGGCGGCGAGGATCGGACGAGTCGCCGCGTGCCGGTCGGCGGAGCGCCCGGCCATCGGTCCCGCCACCAGCCGCACCAGAGTCGCGGCCGCGAGCAGGACCGCGATCCGCTCCGGCGAGAGCCCCCCTGCGGCGAGCACGTTGGGCAAGATCGGCGAGATGCAGCCGTAGGCGCCGTAGAGGGCGGCGTAGAGCGCGAGGCAGCCGACGAGCCCGTCCCGCTTCATCCGTGTCCCCCGGCGCGCCCCCGTTCGGGCGGCAGCGTAGCATCGCGCAGGGCCGGCTGGCGCCGCAAACCCTGCGGCTCGGCGCATGATGGGGCCGGACGCGGCGAACCGGCACCGCTCTCGCCAGTTGTCGCTGCTTCAGGGCCTCGACGGGCCCGCCAACCGGAGCTCGACATGGACATCGCCCCCGATACGGTCACCGAGATCATCCTGCGCCTGCGCGCGGTCGAGGTGAAGGAGGGCGCGACCGATCCGGATGCCGGCTCCAACGCCATCGACGACGGCGCCACCGACGTGCTCACCTCCGGCACCGACGACGCCACCGAATCCGAGCTGCGCGGCATGATCGCCGGCCTCAACGACGACGAGCGCGCCGACCTGCTGGCGCTGCTCTATGTCGGCCGCGGCGACATGGAGCCCGAAGAGTGGGCCGAGGCGGTCCGCTTCGCCCGCGAGCGCGAAGGCGCCGGCGACGGCGCGGTGAAGACGCTTCTCGGCACGCCCGACGCCGGCGACCTCCTGGAGGAGGGCATGGACGCGCTCGGCATCACGCCGGACCTGCCGCAGGGCTGAGGCGGGCGGAGATCTCCCTTCCCCCCTTTGCGGGCGAGAGTGGCCCACGAAGTGGGTCGGGAGAGGGGTGCACGTTATCCGGATAGGGTGCATCCCTCTCCCGCCCCTCGCTGACGCGAGGCCCACCCTCCCCCGCAGAGTGGGGAGGGAAGAGGCGGCCACCTTCCACCGGACGACCCACCGATTGGCGACCGGCCCTATTCCTCGCCGTCGTGCAGGGCGTAGAAGCCCTGCGCCGAAACCGCGCCTTCGGAGTCTCCGCCCGCGTCGAGCAGCATCCGCTCGCGGGCGCGCAGCTTCTCGGTCTCGCTCTTGAGCTGGCCGCAGGCGGCGAGGATGTCGCGGCCGCGTGGGGTGCGGACCGGCGAGGCGTAGCCGGCGTCGAACACGATCTCGGAGAAGCGCTCGATCCGCTCCCAGTCCGAGCACTCGTACTTGCTGCCGGGCCAGGGGTTGAACGGGATCAGGTTGATCTTGGCAGGGATCCCCTTGAGCAGCCGCACCAGCTCGCGCGCGTCGCCGTCGGTGTCGTTGACGCCCTTCAGCATCACGTATTCGAAGGTGATGCGCCGGGCGTTGGTGAGGCCCGGATACTCGCGGCAGGCGCGCATCAGCTCGGCGATCGGGTATTTGCGGTTCAGGGGCACCAGCTCGTCGCGAAGCTCGTCGCGCACGGCGTGCAGCGAGATCGCCAGCATCGCGTGCGCCTCCTCGCCGAGCCGCCGGATCTGCGGCACGACGCCGGAGGTCGAGACCGTGATGCGACGGCGCGAGAGCGCAAGCCCCTCGGGGTCCGACATCGTCGCCACCGCGTCGACGACGTTCTCCAGGTTGTAGAGCGGTTCGCCCATCCCCATGAACACGATGTTCGTGACGAGCCGTCCGACCTCGCCGCCGCCCGAGGCGTCGCGGGAGGGGATCAGGCCGGGCCAGTCGCCGAGCGCGTCGCGGGCGACGACGAGCTGGGCGGTGATCTCGGCGGCCGACAGGTTGCGCACGAGGCGCTGCGTGCCCGTGTGACAGAACGAGCAGGTCAGCGTGCAGCCGACCTGCGACGAGACGCAGAGCGTGCCGCGATCCGGCCCCGGAATGTAGACGCACTCGATCTCGGCGCCGCGGTTGTGGTCGTGCCGCCCCGTCGGCGCCATGCGCAGCAGCCACTTGCGGGTGCCGTCGCGCGAGACCTGCTGGCTGACGACCTCCGGCCGGTCGAGGGTGTAGGCCTCGGCGAGCTGCGCCCGCAGCGCTTTGCCGACGTTGGTCATCTGGTCGAAGTCCTGCGCGCCGCGGACGTTCAACCAATTCCAGAGCTGGCCCGAGCGCATCCGGCTCTCGCGCTCGGTGACGCCGATCGCGAGCAGGCGCTCCTTCAGAGCGGCCCGCGGCAGGCCGACGAGCGAGCTGCGCTGACCCGGCACGGCCGTCGGCGTCGGCTCGGGCCGGAACTCGGGAGCCTTCTCGATGTCGGAGAAATCGCTGCCCGTGCGCCGGGCGGTGTCGAACGACGCCGTCGCCATGTTCTTGCAAAGACCTTGGAAATGAGAGGCCGGATCATACCCGATCGGCCCCGCGAACGCGAATGCGTGCCCAGCATGCCCGGATCCTGTGATCAAGGCAGCGCGAAAGACGCCGCGGGGGACCGATGTGCGACCGCGCACGCGGGCACCGCTGGCCATGCGCCCGGTGCCTTGCGGCGGGCGTCCTCCCCGCCACCTATGCGTCGCACGAGGTGCGACGCTCCGCACCCGCCGCAGACAGAACAAGGGAATGCCATGCCTTCACTGCTCGATCCGATCCGCGTCGGCGCCATCGACGCGAAGAACCGCATCTGGATGGCGCCGCTGACCCGCGGCCGGTCCACCCGCGAGCACGTTCCGACCCCGCTGATGGTCGAGTACTACGCCCAGCGCGCGACCGCCGGCGTGATCATCACCGAGGCGACCGGCATCAGCCAGGAAGGCCTCGGCTGGCCCTTCGCACCGGGGATCTGGAACGACGCGCAGGTCGAAGCCTGGAAGCCGGTGGTGAAGGCGGTGCACGATCGCGGCGGGCGCATCGTCTGCCAGATCTGGCACATGGGCCGGCTCGTCCACCCGGACTTCCTCGACGGCGCCCCGCCGATCTCGGCTTCCGCCACCACCGCGCCCGACGCCGCCCACACCTACCAGGGCAAGAAGCCCTACGCCGAGGCGCGCGCGCTGCCGGCCGAGGAGATCCCGCGGCTGCTCGAGGATTACCGGCGCGCCACCCGCAACGCGATGGCCGCCGGCTTCGACGGCGTGCAGATCCACGCGGCCAACGGCTACCTGATCGACGAATTCCTCCGCGACGGCACCAACCACCGCACCGACGCCTACGGCGGCTCGATCGAGAACCGCGTGCGCCTCCTGCGCGAGGTCACCGAGGCGGTCGCCGAGATCGCGGGCAAGGACCGCACCGGCGTGCGCCTGTCGCCCAACGGCGAGATCCAGGGCACCAACGATGCGAACCCCGAGCCGCTGTTCGTGGCCGCCGCCAAGGCGCTCTCCGACGTCGGCATCGCCTTCCTCGAGATGCGCGAACCCGGCCCGAACGGCACCTTCGGCAAGGCCGACCACCCGCCGATCGCTCCGGCGATGAAGCGGGTCTTCGCCGGCACGATGATCCTCAACGCCGACTACGACGGCCGCAGCGGACAGGCGGCGCTCGATGCCGGCGCAGCCGACGCGATCGCCTACGGCCGGACGTTCATCGCCAACCCGGACCTGCCGGCCCGCATCGCCGCCGACGCCCCGCTCCAGAAGGACGAGGCCGCGACCTGGTACAGCCAGGGCCCAGAGGGCTACGTCGACTATCCGACTCTCCACGCCGCGAAGGCCGCCTGAGGCTATCGTTCGCGGTTCGCATCGTATCATTTGTTACTTTGCGAACCGCAGCCCTATCGATCATCGATCTATTGCAGCGAAGGTCCTTCGAATTCGCCGGTTCGTCTGCCGGTGAATCTAGGCGTGGCCGTTCCGTGTCCCTATCTGTAACTGCGGAATCCGGGAGCGGCCGATTACAATTGCGAACCAGACGCGTGCGACGGAGCGGGAACGGTGGAACGAGGCCGAGCGCTTGGCGGAGCTTCGCGCGCTGCGGATCCTCGATACTGAGCCGGACCCGGCCTACGACGACCTCGCGCGCATCGCGGCCCTGGTCTGCGCCGTCCCCGTCGCACTGATCGGCTTCGTCGACGCCCACCGGCAATGGTTCAAGGCCGAGATCGGCTACGGCGAGCGCGAGACCGGGATCGACCGATCGGTCTGCGTCCACGCGCTTCATGCCGACGACGTGCAGGCCGACGGCCTCTTCGTCATCACAGACCTGACCGCCGATCCGCGCACCCGTGACAACCCCGCGATCCAGGCCGAGGACGGGTTCCGCTTCTACGCCGCCGCGGTGATCCGCAGCCGCTCGGGCGTCCCAATCGGGACGATGTGCGTGCTCGACCGCACCGTTCGTCCCGGCGGGCTGACGAAGGCGCAGGGCGAGACCCTGGGCGCGCTCGCCCGCCAGGTCTCGACCCTGGTCGAACATCGCCGGACCCTCGCCGACGTCGACGCTCGCGAGACCGAACTCGCCGCGAGCGAGCGCCGCTTCCGGGTGATGACCTCGGCCATGCCGCAGATGGTCTGGACGACGCTGCCCGACGGCTTCCACGACTTCTACAACGATCGCTGGTACGAGTTCACCGGCGTGCCCTACGGCTCGACCGACGGCGCCGGCTGGACCGACATGTTCCACCCCGACGACCAGCCGGAGGCGTGGCGCCGCTGGCGCGACAGCCTCGCGACGGGCGAGCCCTACGAGGTCGAGTACCGCCTGCGCCACCACAGCGGTGCCTATCGCTGGACGCTCGGGCGCGCGATGCCGATCCGCGGCGCCGACGGGCGGATCGAGCGCTGGTTCGGGACCTGCACCGACATCCACGAGCTGAAGCAGGCCGTCGCCGACGCGCGCAAGCTCGCGGCCGTCGTCGAGACCTCGAAGGACTTCATCGGCCTGGCCGGCGAGGACGGCCGGATCGCGCACCTGAACGAGGCCGCGTTGCGGCTCGTCGGGCTGCTCGACCTCGCAGCGGCGCGGCGGACCGCAGTTGCCGACTACTTCACGCCGGAAAGCCGCGAAGCCTTCGAAGGAACGGTGGTGCCGGCCCTCGCGCGCGACGGTTGGTGGGAGGGCGAGCTCGCCTTCCGGCACTTCGCCACCGGCGAGGCCATCGCCGTCCTGTTCACGGTGTTCGCCGTGCGGGATGCGGCCGGCCACCATGCCGGCTACGGCACGGTCACCCGCGACCTGCGCGAGCGCAAGCGCGCCGAGGAGGCGCGCGACCTGCTGATCAAGGAGCTGTCGCACCGGATCAAGAACATCTTCGCCGTAGTCGGCGGCATCGCCGCGCTCAGCGCCCGCAGCGATCCGGGCGCGCGGTCCTTCGCGAAGGTGTTCCGCGAGCGCCTCGGGGCGCTGGCCCAGGCCCACGAATACGTCCGCCCGCATTCCACCGAGAGCGCGCGGCGCGACGGTGGCCAGACCGTCCTCGGGCTGATGCGCCTGATCCTGTCGGCCTATGCCGAGGAGGGGCGCTGCCGCGTCGCCGTCGACGGCGACGACGCTGTGGTCGGCGAGCGCACGGCGACGGCGCTCGCGCTGATCATGCACGAGCAGGCGACCAACGCGGTCAAGTACGGCGCGCTCTCCAACGAGGCCGGGACCGTGACGCTCACCGGGCTGCAGACCGCGTCGCGCTACTGCCTGACCTGGGCGGAGCAGGGCGGTCCGCCCATCGCCGCCGCGCCATCGCGAAAAGGGTTCGGCACGGAACTCGCCGAGCGCAGCGTCGCGGGTCAGCTCGACGGCAGCCTCGAGCACGATTGGGCCCCCGGCGGCCTGGTGTTGCGCCTCGACGTGCCCGCGGAGAATCTGCGGTTCTGACGCGCGTGGCCCCAGGCGGCGGATACCGCCTCGTCGTCCTCGATTTCGATGGGACGCTCGCCGACACCTTCCCGTGGTTCTGCGGCGTGCTCGGCTCGGTGGCCGACCGCTACCGCTTTCGCCGGATCGCCGCGCACGAGGTCGACGAACTCCGCACACTTCCTGCGCGCGCGATCATGGCGCGGCTCGGCGTGCCGCGCTGGAAGCTGCCGCTGATCGCCCGCCACATGCACGGGCTCGCCGCGCGCGACGCCGCCGAGCTGCACCTGTTCCCGGGGATCGCGGAGGCGCTGGCGGGGCTGTCGGAGTCGGGGGTGGCGACGGCCGTGCTCAGCTCGAATACCGAGGCGAACGTCCGCCGCGTGCTCGGGACTGAGGTCGCCGGGCGGATCGACCGCTACGCCTGCGGCGCGTCGGTGTTCGGCAAGGCGCGGCGCCTGAGGGGCCTTTTGCGCCGGATGGGAATCGAGCCGGCCGGAGTGCTCTGCATCGGCGACGAGCTTCGCGATCTCGACGCCGCGCGGGCCGTGGGCTGCGCCTTCTGGGCGGTCGCGTGGGGCTACACCGACCCAGCGGCGCTGGCGGCGGCCGGCCCGGATCGCCTGCTCTCTGAGCCCGCGCAGCTCTTGGAGGCCGTCCTGCCCGCGCGGGGCTGATGAGCGATCAAGCGCTCCGTTCTTCCCTCCCCACAGAGGGGGGAGGGGGATACCGTCGGGCGTTTGCCCGACGCCTCACATGCCGCGCTGGGCGCCCGGGACCACGCTGGCGCCGTTGCCGGAGCCGAAGGGCTCGTACTTGGTCAGGCCCTTGAACAGCTGGCTGAGGAAGGCGCGGTCGGCGCCGCTCGTCGGCGTGGTGCGCTCGATGAAGTCGAACACCTTGCCGTCCTGCAGGCCGTACAGGGCCACGCGCTCGACCTTGAAGCCAGGGGTGAAGTACACCGCCGTGACCTTCTGGTCCTCGACCTGCTCGCCGAGGAACAGGACCGTGCGCGAGGTGTTCTGGGAGATATAGTACCAGGACTTGTTGCCGACGGTGGAGACCGTGGACGGCGTGCCGAGCGTCTGCAGCACCTGCTCCGGGCTCATGCCGGGCTTCACGGTCGCGAGCGCGGCCTGGTCGATCTGGTAGCCGTGGCGGAGTTCCTCGCCGATGCAGCCGGACAGGCCGAGGCCCAGCAGGCCGACGAGGCCGAGACGCGCGAGGGACGGAACGAGACGGCGCGACATCGGCCACCTTATGTTGCTGATGGGACGGGACGCCGCTAGGCACGCCGGAGCGCGACACCAGGGGCGGTCTGAGAGTGCTTGCACCTTGACCGTGGGTTGCCGTACCGCGGGGTTATGGCTTTGACAAGGCAAGCTCGGCCACAGGCCACAGCGCAGCGGAAGCGCGCCGGATCGTTCCGACGGGCCCCGTCCGGGGGTCGACCCATGGGGCCGAGGCGCACCGCATGATCGCCCGATTCTTTCGCCGCAACGACGCGCGGCGGCGGTCCATCGAGACCCTGCACATGCGCATCAACGCCGCCTCGCGGCAGCCCGGCCTCTATACCGGGCTCGGCGTGCCCGACGGCGTGGAGGGCCGCTTCGAGTCGCTGATCCTCCATGTCATCCTGGTGCTGCGCCGGCTGAACCGCCTGCCGGCGCCGGCGGCGGACGTGGCGCAGGACCTCGTCAACTCGGTCTTCCTCCAGCTCGACGCGTCGTTGCGCGAGCTCGGTGTCGGCGATTTCGGCGTGCCCAAGCGCATGAAGAAGCTCGGCGCCGCCTTCTACGGGCGGGCCGCCAACTACGATGCGGCGCTCGACGCGGGCGACGCCGACGCGCTCGCCACGGCGCTGTCTCGAAACGTGCTCGGCGGCGACGACGCGGGGGCGGCCTCGGGGCTGGCCGCCTACGTCCTCGCCGCCGACCGCGATTTGGCCGAGGCCGACCTCGACGCATTGCTCGGCGCCGGGCCGCCCTTTCCGCCCGCGGACGCCACCCCGACATCCAACCCGGAACACCGATGAGCGCGAGCGAGACCCCCCTGTCCCGATGGGTGAGCGTGGCGCGGCTGCCGCCGGGCCGCGGCGCCGTCACCGTCGAGGCGACGCCGGCGGAGTGCGCGGCCCTCGCCGCCGACTTCAAGATCCAGGCGATCCGCGACCTCGTCGGACGCTTCGCCGTCGCCGGGCCGACGAGCCGCCTCGTCGTCACCGGCACGGTCGAAGGCACCGTCACGTTGGTCTGCACGGTGAGCCTGGAGCCGTTCGAGACGAAGGTGTCGGAGCCGGTCGAGGTGGCGTTCACCGACACCGACCGCCTCGCCGGCACCGATGCCGAGGATGCCGACATCCCCGACCCGATCGTCGGCGGCCGGATCGACTTCGGTTTGCTGACCGCCGAGTTCCTGGCGCTCGGCATCGATCCCTACCCGCGCAAGCCCGGCGTGGTGTTCGAGGAGGTCCAGCTCGGCGAGGACGCCAAGCCCTTCGACGTCCTGCGCACCCTGCGCCTCGAGGAGCCCTGAGCGCCGCCCGGCGCGACGCCGCGCGAGAATTCGTTTGCCCGCCGGGGCGGGATCGCTATTTTCCGCCGCGCCGATCCCGGCCGTCGCCCCCGCGACGGCATCCCATCGAAGGCCGCGACAACCCCCCTCATGTCCCAACGCGTGCGCATCTCGCTCGACGCCATGGGCGGCGACCACGGACCGTCGACCGTCGTGCCTGGCGCCGCGATTGCCCGCGAGCGCCACCCCGAAACCACCTTCCTGATCTTCGGCGACGAGGCGGTGGTCGCCCCGCTCGTCGCCGCCGAGCCGCGCCTGAAGGGCGCCGTCGAGATCCGGCACACCACCTACGCCGTCGCCATGGACGACAAACCGAGCCAGGCGGTGCGCCAGGGCCGCGGCAAGTCGTCGATGTGGAAGGCGATCCAGGCGGTGAAGGACGGCGAGGCCGACGCCGCGGTGTCGGCTGGCAACACCGGTGCGCTGATGGCGATGTCGAAGATCTGCCTCAAGACCATGGCCGGCATCGAGCGCCCGGCCATCGCCTGCCTGTGGCCGACGGTGCGCGGCGAGAGCGTCGTGCTCGACGTCGGCGCCACCATCGGCACCGATGCCGAGCACCTCATCGAGATGGCGGTGATGGGCTCCGCCATGGCCCGCATCGTGTTCGACCTCGAGCGCCCGACGGTGGGCCTGCTCAACGTCGGCACCGAGGAGATGAAGGGCAACGAGGCAGTGAAGGAGGCCGCGCGCCTGCTGCGCGAGATCGACCTGCCGAACTTTGCCTATCACGGCTTCGTCGAGGGCAACGACCTCGGCCGCGGCACCGTCGACGTGGTGGTCACGGAAGGGTTCACGGGGAACATCGCCCTGAAGACCGCCGAAGGTACCGCCAAGCAGATCGGCACCTACCTGCGCTCGGCGATGACGCGGACGCTGTCGGCCAAGATCGGCGCGCTGTTCGCCCGCCAGGCGTTCCGTGCGCTGCGGGAGAAGATGAATCCGAGCCGGGCCAACGGCGGCGTGTTCCTCGGGCTCGAGGGCATCGTCATCAAGAGCCACGGCTCGGAGAACGCGCAAGGCTTCGCCGCGGCGGTGGACCTCGCCCACGACATGGCGCGCCACGACCTGATGCGCACGATCCGCGAGATGCTCGACCAGACGCCCACCCTCGCGCCGGCGTGAGCTTTTAGCCGGCGTCGACCTTTACGCCGATCCGGGACCCGGTTCGGCGGTTGAACGCGATGGAGATCGGAGCGATGCGGGTCTAGCAGCCGATGGTTGTGAAACGCGTTTCGCGACGGGAAGGAAACCGATGACAACCCTGCGTTCCGTCGTCGTCGGCACCGGCTCAGGGCTTCCTGCGCGGGTGGTGACCAACGCCGAACTCGCCGAGCGGGTCGAGACCTCGGACGAATGGATCGTCCAGCGCACCGGCATCCGGCAGCGATACCTGGCGGATGCCTCCGAGACCACCTCGGTGCTCGGCATCCGCGCGGCGCGCGCGGCCCTCGACGATGCCGGTCTGACCGGGGACGACATCGACCTCGTGATCTGCGCCACCTCGACGCCCGACCATACCTTTCCCTCCACCGCGACCCAGATCCAGGCGGCGCTCGGTATCCACGCGGGCGCGGCCTTCGACCTGCAGGCGGTGTGCGCCGGCTTCGTCTTCGCCGTCTCCACCGCGGACAAGTTTCTGGCGACGGGCGCCGCCCGGCGCGCGCTGGTCGTCGGCGCCGAGACCTTCTCGCGCATCGTCGACTGGGAGGACCGCACCACCTGCGTGCTGTTCGGCGACGGGGCCGGCGCGATCGTGCTGGAGGCGCAGGACGCGGCGGGCACGAACGCCGACCGGGGCGTGATCAGCGCGAGCCTGCGCTCGGACGGGCGCCACCGTGAAAAGCTCTACGTCGATGGCGGCCCGGGCTCGACCGGCACCACCGGCCAGCTCCGGATGGAGGGCAAGGAGGTGTTCCGCTTCGCCGTCGGCTCGGTGATGGACGTGATCGAGGACGCGCTGAAGATGGGGGGTGCGACGGCCGCCGACCTCGACTGGTTCGTGCCGCACCAGGCCAACAAACGCATCATCGAGGCCTCCGCCGACAAGCTCGGCATCCCGCGCGACAAGGTGGTGCTCACGGTCGACCGCCACGGCAACACCTCGGCCGCCTCGATTCCCCTGGCGCTGGACGTGGCCCGCCGGGACGGCCGCATCCGCCGGGGCGATCTCGTGATGATCGAGGCCATCGGCGGCGGCTTCAGCTGGGGCGCGGCGCTGATCCGCTGGTAGCCCGGAATTTCCCCAGCCGCGCCGGTTGACCCGGGCGGGACCGGGGATTAGCGTGGCAGATCATAGAGATACGTCGCAAACGACGGCTCTCGGCAAGAAAATTCGCGAGGGGTCGTGGCATGGCAGGCAAGACGGTGACGCGCGCCGATTTGAGCGAGGCCGTCTACCAGCAGGTCGGCCTCTCCCGCACCGAATCCGCGGCCCTCGTCGAGACGGTCCTGTCCGAGATCTGCTCCTGCTTGTCCGAGGGCGAGACCGTGAAGCTGTCCTCGTTCGGCTCCTTTGTGGTCCGCTCGAAGGGCAAGCGCGTCGGCCGCAACCCAAAGACCGGCGTCGAGGTGGCGATCGAGCCGCGGCAGGTGATGGTGTTCAAGCCCTCGAACGTGCTGAAGGCCCGGATCAACGGCCTGAACGGCGACGCCCACGCCGAGGACTGAACACGTCCGGCCCCGCCGACCGCACCCTCATCGCCGCCTCGTAGCCGGATCGAATCATGGCGCTCGCTGCCCTCACCGAGGATTCGGGACACGTCGACAAGGAACCGGGCGCGTTCCGGACGATCACCGAGGTGGCTGAATCCCTTGACGTGCCGCAGCACGTTCTGCGGTTCTGGGAGACGCGGTTCGGCCAGATCCGTCCGGTCAAGCGCGCGGGCGGCCGGCGCTACTACCGCCCCGGCGACGTCGCCCTCGTTGCGGGCATCCGCCACCTGCTCCACGTCCAGCGCTACACGATCGAGGGCGCGCAGCGCGTCCTCAAGGAGAACGGCGTCCGGTTCGTCCAGGCGGTCGGCCGCGGCGAGGCGGTGGCGGCCGCACCGGCGGTGCAGGAAGCCAGCCTCGCGGCGGCGCCCGCCGATGCGGCCAACATTGGCCGCACCCTCGATGGGGATACCATCGACCGTGACGCCTTGGCCGGCGCGCTGCAGGAGCTGTACGCCTGCCGCGACGCGCTGGCGGCCTTCCGCGCTCCGCCCGAGGCCTGAGCGCCGCCTGATCGCCCGGTGATTCGAGCTTCGGCGAACTTTGCGAGCCGATCCGCGTTGATCGGCGCATGAGCGCCACCCGCCGTTCGATGACGCCGACGCAGGAACTCATCGGCCGCGTGATGCGGATCGTGCGGACCTGCCCGGAAGCCGCCTCGGAAGTGCTGGAACTGATGTTTCTCGTCAGCCAGATCGAGGCCGCGACCCACGTCGACCGGGATTACCGCGATGCCCGGCGGGTGGTCAGCCGCCTGCGCAACCCGCTCTGGGAGATGGGACCGGCCGACAGGGCCGCGCTGCTGGCTGCGGCCGAGACGATCCGTCGGGTCTGCGGCCTCGACGAGGGCGACATCCCGGTCACCCCGACGTCGGATGCGGGCGAGCGTGCGCGGGTCGAGCGCAGCCTCGCGACCGCGCTCGAAGGCGAACTCGACGCCGCCCAGATCGCCCGCGTCACCGGCGTCGTGGCGGCCGCGCTCCAGCAATAATCGGCACCGCAGCCGCGTTCCCGGCCCTGGTCGTCGGCCTGCGGCCTCGACGCGCACACGAGGCGTCCCCACATCGACTCGGCCGGCACGTGGCCTCACGGCCCCGGATGCCGCGCCAAAAGACCTTCGGAGACACGCCCGTGAGCGCCTACCTGACCGCCCTTCGTCCTCTCCTCGCGCGCCCTGTCCTCGCGCTCGCCGCCGGCGGCCTGCTCCTCGCCGCGCCCGCCTTCGCGCAGACGACGATCACCAAGAGCGAGACCGTCGCCTCGGGCAAGACCGTGCGGATCGCCATCGTCCCGAACCTGAAGAAGGACTGCTCGGCCGGGCCGATGCCGGAGTTCAAGGTCTCGGGCGCGCCGAAGAACGGTGCCCTGATCACCAAGGTCGGCAAGCAGAAGACTCCCGCGTCCTATCGTTGCCCGAACAAGGAGACCGCAGTTCAGGGTCTGTTCTACCAACCGAAGGTTGGCTACACCGGAGCCGACGAGGTGACGTTCGAGATCAAAAATTCAGACGGCCAAGTCCAGACCCAGAACATCAAAATAACCGTCGAGGCCGCTTCGGCCAAGAAGGATGGCGATGCCAAGAAAGACAGCAGCGATCTCTGATCGCAGGCAGTCGAAACCTTTACGTGCATGTTTTTTCGGCCGGATCGTTCTTCGAGTCCGGCCGAGCCAACGAGGAGAAGCTTGACGGATGCCGCAATTCGGCCCGACAGGTGTTGCATTCGGCACACGCAGCGTCACCGCGTTCGCCGCACTGCGACAAATGCGGGTCTGTCGGTTGCGTTCGCGGCAGGACAGGATGAAGCTGTTGACGGTCTGAGAGGGTTATCGAATGCCGATGCATGCGACCAACGACCTTTTCCAGAGCTTCGCCCGCGGGTACGAAGCGCGCCGCGACACGGAGATGACGCTCTCCGAATTTCTTGAGGCGTGCCGCGACGAGCCGCTGATGTACGCGAGCGCTGCCGAGCGCATCCTCGACGCGATCGGCAAGCCGGAATTCATCGACACGTCGAAGGATGCCCGCCTCGGCCGCATCTTCATGAACCGGACGATCCGGACCTATCCCGCCTTCCATGAATTCTTCGGCATGGAGGAGACGATCGAGCGGATCGTCTCGTTCTTCCGCCACGCCGCGCAGGGACTGGAGGAGCGCAAGCAGATCCTCTACCTGCTCGGCCCGGTCGGCGGCGGCAAGTCTTCGCTGGCCGAGCGCCTCAAGGCGCTGATGGAGGTCCACCCGGTCTACGTGCTGAAGGCCGGCAACGAGGTCTCCCCGGTGTTCGAGAGCCCGCTCGGGCTGTTCGACCCCGAGACCATGGGCGCCGAGATCCAGAGCCGCTACGGCATCCCGCGCCGGCGCCTGACTGGGCTGATGAGCCCCTGGGCGCTGAAGCGCCTCGACGAGTTCGAGGGCGACATCTCGCAGTTCAAGGTGATCAAGGTCCGGCCGTCGCGCCTGCGCCAGATCGCCATCGCCAAGACCGAGCCCGGCGACGAGAACAACCAGGACATCTCCTCGCTGGTCGGCAAGGTCGACATCCGCCGCCTCGAGACGCTGTCGCAGGCGGACCCGGACGCCTACTCGTATTCGGGCGGCCTGAACCGCGCCAACCAGGGCGTCCTCGAGTTCGTCGAGATGTTCAAGGCGCCGATCAAGATGCTGCATCCGCTGCTGACGGCGACGCAGGAGGGCAACTACGTCGGCACCGAGAACATCGGTGCGATCCCCTTCACCGGCATCATCCTGGCGCACTCGAACGAGTCCGAGTGGCAGACCTTCAAGACCAACAAGAACAACGAAGCCTTCATCGACCGCATCTACGTGATCAAGGTGCCCTACTGCCTGCGCGTGCAGGAGGAGCAGCACATCTACGAGAAGCTGATCTCGAGCTCCGAGCTCTCGGAGGCGTCCTGCGCGCCGGGCACGTTCGAGATGCTGTCGCGGTTCTCGGTGCTGTCGCGGCTGCGCGAGCACGCCAACTCCAACGCGTTCTCGAAGATGCGGGTCTACGACGGCGAATCCCTGCGCGAGGTCGACCCCCGCGCCCGCTCGATGCAGGAATACAAGGATTCGGCCGGCGTCGACGAGGGCATGGACGGGATCTCGACCCGTTTCGCCTTCAAGGTGCTGGCCGCGACCTTCAACCACGACACCACCGAAGTCTCGGCCGACCCGGTCCACCTGATGTACGTGCTGGAGCAGAGCTTGCGCCGCGAGCAGCTCCCGCCCGAGACCGAGAAGCGCTACCTTGAATTCATCAAGGGCGAGCTGGCGCCGCGCTACGCCGAGTTCATCGGCCACGAGATCCAGAAGGCCTACCTAGAATCCTACCACGATTACGGCCAAAACCTGTTCGACCGCTACATCGACTATGCGGACGCCTGGATCGAGGACCAGGACTTCAAGGATTCCGAGACCGGGCAGCTGCTCAACCGCGAGCTGCTGAACCAGGAGCTGACGAAGATCGAGAAGCCGGCCGGCATCGCCAACCCGAAGGACTTCCGCAACGAGGTGGTGAAGTTCGCGCTGCGCTCGCGGGCGCAGCATGGGGGCCGCAACCCCTCTTGGACCTCCTACGAGAAGCTGCGCGAGGTCATCGAGCGGCGGATGTTCTCGCAAGTCGAGGAACTGCTGCCGGTGATCTCCTTCGGCTCGAAGAAGGACGGCGAGACCGAGAAGAAGCACGGCGAGTTCGTCGATCGGATGGTCGCGCGCGGCTACACCGAGCGGCAGGTGCGCCGCCTGGTCGAGTGGTACATGCGGGTGAAGCAGGCGGGGTGATCCGCCCCCTCGGGGGACGCGATCGGGATCCGCCGTGATTTCGGACGACCGGTCGGCGCGGAAGCGCCGCCGGATCTTGCGGGCGGGGATTTGATCACCGAATGCACATCGTCGACCGTCGATTGAATCCAGGGGGCAAGAGCCTCGCCAACCGGCAGCGCTTCCTCAGGCGGGTCAAGGACGTGGCCCAGCGGGCCGTGCGCGAGTCGGCGCGCGAGAAGGACATCAAGGACCTGGGCAAGGACGGCCGCGTCGCCGTGCCGGCCGACGGGGTGCGCGAGCCGCGCTTCTCCCGGCAGCCGGGCACCGGCCTCCAGGACCATATCCTGCCCGGCAACAAGACCTACGTGGAGGGCGACCGCATCGAGCGACCGCCAGGTGGCGGGGGCGGCCGCGGCTCCGGCGAAGGCGGCGACGGCGGCGAAAACAACGAGGACGCCTTCCGCTTCGTCCTGACCCGCGAGGAGTTCCTGGAGCTCTTCCTCGAAGACCTGGAGCTGCCCGACCTCGCCAAGCGCCGGCTCGCCGTGGTCGAGACGGAGGCGCTTCGCCGGGCGGGCTACACGGTGACCGGCTCGCCCGCCAACCTCGCGCTTACCCGGACGCTGCGCAACTCGATGTCGCGGCGCATCGCCCTCAAGCGGCCGAAGCCGGACGAGGTCGCGGCGCTTGAGGCGCGCATCGCCGAACTGCCCGCGGGCGACCCGGCGTTTCCCGGCCTCTCCGAGGCGCTGGCGGCCCTGCTCGAGCGTACGCGGCGCATCCCTTACGTCGATCCGATCGACCTGCGCTACCGCCGCTTCGAGCCCTATCCGCGCCCGGTGGCGCAGGCGGTGATGTTCTGCCTGATGGACGTGTCCGGCTCGATGACCGAGCATATGAAGGACCTGGCCAAGCGGTTCTACATTTTGCTGCACATCTTCCTCACACGCCGCTACCGGCACGTGGAGATCGTGTTCATCCGCCACACCGACCGGGCGACGGAGGTGGACGAGGAGACCTTCTTCGGCTCCCGCGAGACCGGCGGCACGCTGGTCTCCTCGGCACTTGTGGAGATGAAGCGCATCATCGCCGAGCGCTACTCGCCCGACGACTGGAACATCTACGCGGCCCAGGCGTCGGACGGCGACAACGTCTCCTCGGACGGCCCGACCTCGACCGACCTGCTGCGCGCCCACATCCTGCCGGCCTGCCAGCACTTCGCCTACCTTGAGGTGGGCGACGAGAACGGCCCGCGCGCCGGCTTCGTCGAGCACCGCACCACCCTGTGGCGGACCTACGAGGCCATTGCCAAAGCCGGCGGCCCGATCGCGATGCGCAAGGTCAACCACCGCCGCGAGATCTACGCGGTCTTCCGCGACCTGTTCGGCCGCAAGGACGCGCGGGCGGAGGCGGAGGGTTGATGCGCGCCGCGCCGCGTCCGTCCCTCCATCGCTGGAGAGGGGAATGCCCGTCCCGAGCCTATCCGGGACATCGTCCGATCGATCGGGAGGTTGCATGACACTCGTCGAGGCACGCACGCCCCAGACCATCTCCGGTGGCGCCAAGCCCCTCTTCACCGGCAACGACTGGGACTTCGACACCATCCGGCGCATCCACGACGCCTGCGAGGTCGAGGCGCGTGCGCTCGGGTTGTCGTGGTATCCGAACCAGATCGAAATCATCACCGCTGAGCAAATGCTTGACGCCTATGCTTCGATCGGCATGCCCTTGTTCTACAAACACTGGTCGTTCGGCAAGCACTTCGCCCAACACGAATCTGGCTATCGCCGCGGCATGATGGGTCTTGCCTACGAGATCGTCATCAACTCCGATCCGTGCATCTCCTATATCATGGAGGAGAACTCGGCGACGATGCAGACATTGGTTATTGCCCATGCTGCGTTCGGGCATAACCATTTTTTCAAGAACAACTATCTGTTCCGCCAGTGGACCGACGCCGAGGGCATCCTCGATTACCTCGACTTCGCCAAGACCTACATCTCGCGCTGCGAGGAGCGCTACGGGCACCAGGCCGTCGAGCAGGTGCTGGACGCCGCCCATGCCCTGATGAGCCAGGGGGTGCACCGCTACCCGCGCAAGAAGCGGCCGGACCTCGCCTCCGAGCAGCGGCGCGAGCGGGAGCGGGTCGAGCACGGCGAGCAGATCTACAACGACCTGTGGCGCACCCTGCCGGCCAAGGCCGGCGCCGCCCGCCCGGACCTCGCGATCGAGCGGCGCAAGGCGCTGCTCGAGCTGCCGCAGGAGAACATCCTCTACTTCCTGGAGAAGGCGGCGCCGCGCCTGCAGCGCTGGCAGCGCGAGATCCTGCGTATCGTCCGGCTGGTGGCGCAGTACTTCTACCCGCAGCGCCAGACCAAGGTGATGAACGAGGGCTGCGCCACCTATTGCCACTACCGGATCATGAACGCGCTCTCCGAGAAGGGCCTCATCGGCGAGGCGGCCTACCTCGAGTTCCTGCAGTCGCACACCAACGTCATCCGCCAGCCGAACTACGACGACCGGAGCTATAGCGGCCACAACCCCTACGCGATCGGCTTCGCGATGATGCAGGACATCGCCCGCATCGTGGAGCAGCCGACCGCAGAGGACCGGCAATGGTTCCCCGACATCGCCGGCACCGGCGACGGCATGGCGGTGCTGCGCGACTGCTGGGAGAACTACCGCGACGAGAGCTTCATCGCCCAGTTCCTGTCGCCGAAGCTGATGCGGGACATGCGCCTGTTCCACGTGGCCGACGACCCCGACCAGCCGGAACTGCACGTCGCCGCGATCCACGACGAGCGCGGCTACCGCAAGATGCGCCGGTCGTTCGCGCGCCAGTACGACGTGGCATGGCTCGATCCCGACATCGAGGTGGTGGACGTGGACCTCGAGGGCGACCGCCGCCTGATCCTCCACCACAAGGCGCTGAACAAGATCACCCTGCAGAAGGACGACGCCCGCCGCGTGCTGCAGCACCTCGCCGACCTCTGGGGCTACGACGTGGTGCTCAAGGAGATCGAGCCCGGCACCGGCACGGTGCTCGGCGAGCACCACGCGAGCGCACGGCCGATCTTCTTCTGAGATCGCCGACGCGCGAGGCGCAATCCGGTCGACCGTGAACCGCGGAGTTCCCCTCTCCCCGCGGGCGGGGAGAGGCCCGCACGGACCTCGTCGTCCGTGCGGGAGGCGAAGCCGAAGCGACGGTGAGGGGGAGGTGCCGAGTGAGGCTCCTCCGTTCGCGCCCCCTCACCTTCGGCTGCCGCCTCGCTTTGCCGACGACGAGGTCGGCAAAGTCCTCTCCCCCACCGAAGTCGGGCCTGCCCGACTTCGGCAGGCAGGTTCGGATCTCGGGCAAGCCCGAGATCCGTGCGGGGCGAGGGGATGCGCTGCCGCCGTCAGGACGCCCGGAAGTCCAAAGCAGCGCCGTCCCCACGCCTCACGACAGCGCGCGCAAAACTTCCGCCATCGCCGGGCGGGCGCCCACGTCGGCCTGGACGCAGGCCCGCTCCAGGTCGCGCAAGCCCGCCGCGTCCGAGAAATCCGCGTCCGACCGGTCCAGCGCTTCCCCGAGCAGCAGCCCGAAGGCGCGGACCTCGATCCGTTGCAGGGCGGCGCCGGCCGGGCCGTCCGGCAGCACCGAGGCGGCGCCGAAATCGCTGAGCGCCGCCGCGCCGGTGGCGGCGTCCCACAGGATGTTGTGGCCGTAGACGTCGCCGTGCAGCAGGCCGCGGGCGTGGAGGTGGGCGAGGCCGGCGGCGACGTCCCGGACGAGGCGCAGCAGCGCCGCCGGGGCGATGCGCAGCGCCGGGTCGTAGACGTCGCGGCTGCAGCTCGCGAGGCTCGGCGGCCCGGCGAGCACCCGCCAGCCCGGCGGCAGCAGCGGCATCACGAGGCCGTCGGCCCCGTCCGGATGGTCGGTGATCCGCCCAAGCGCCCCGGTGAGGTTTTGGTGCGCGCCGGCCGCGAGGCACGCCTCCATCTCGCGCTCGGGCAGGCCGTCGCTGGTCATCGCCCCCTTGAACAGCTTGAGCGCGACGGCCTGCTGCGTCGCCCCCGAACGCCAGAGCGCGCGGTGGACCCGGCCCGACGTGCCCTCGCCGAGAAGCGGGCCTAGATCGAGGTCGGCGAACGGGATCGCGGCCGCCGCGGAGCGGGGCGCGTCGCCCTCGAACGCGTTGCCGGCCCACGAGGTCCAGGCGAGGCCGGGCAGGGCGGTGAGCCAGGCGGGCAGGGCGTCGAGGCGGTTGGCCGCAAGCCGGATCAGCTCGAGGTTTTCGCAACCCGCCAGGCTGTCCGGGAGGGTGCGCAGGCGGTTGCCCGAGAGCATCAGCTTCTGCAGCCTCGGGCGCGCGCCGAGTTCGTCCGGCAGGTGCGCGATCCGGTTGTCGGTGAGCGTCAGCCAGCGCAGGCGCGGCGGCAGCGCCTCGCCCGGCACGTCCGTCAGCCCGCAGCCGCGAAACCCGACCTGGCTCAGCGCGGTGCAATTCCCCAGGCCCGGCGGAAGCTGCGAGACCGGGTTTCCGGAGCAGAACAACACCTCCAGCCGCTTGAGGCGGCCGAGATCGTCCGGGAGGGCGGAGAGCGCGTTGCCCGAGAGGTCGAGCAGCTCCAGCGTGTCGGCCAACCCGAAGATCTCGGGTGGAAACGCAGTCAGTCCGGCGGCCGGCAGGCGCAAGGTGCGGGCGCCCGCGAGGTCGCCGCGGCGGAGGGCGGCGAGGGTGTCGTGCGTCGCGTCCGGCATTCTCGGGATCTGCGCTCCAGCCCGCTTGGTCAACCGGGGTCGTCGCACGAAGCGCAGGCTCTGGGCAAACACCGGATAAAGGATAAAAGGCCGGTAAAAGGATTATGTGCTTGACATCGGCACGCTCCTCCGGCATAAGAACCGCACGCTCCAGAAGTGTGACGAGACGGCTCGGGAGGCGGCGATGGGCAGTCCGAACTACCGGGTGCCGCCGGAGCTGCGCGAGGCCGCCGCGCGATTGATGCGCGAGAGCGACCTCACCCTCAGCGCGATCGCCCTCACAACGGGCCTGTCGCTCGGTACGCTGTGCAAGTGGAACCGCGCGGAGAACTGGCGCCCGATACGGAAGCGGCGGCGGGACTGGGACGCGTCGCCGCCGAGGCTGGCCGCCCTGCATCGTCTCGCCCGCCCACGGCGCGGTCCGGACCTTCAACCCAAGGGCGTCACGCCAGCCAGCACGGAACCCGACGCGGTCGTGCGGCCCGCGGTCGAGCACGCCGGGGCCGAACACGCCTTGGACGAACACGCCTTGGACGAGCACGCCTTGGCCGAACACGCCTTGGCCGAACATGGCCTGGCCGCCGCCGACCTGCCGACGCTGCGGGCGGCCTTGCGCGCCCATATCGGCCGGCAGATCGCGGCCTTCGACGAGGCGCTGCGGGGCGAGGGCGCCGCGGTGATCGATTCGGCACGGGTGCTGCGCGACCTCGGCGGCCTCAAGCGCCTGCTCGACGACCTCACGATCGAAGGGGAGGGGGATGGCCGCACACCCGACCCTTCCGCCCTCGACCTTGCGGGCCTCCGCGCGGAGATCGCGGGCCGCTATGGACGATGCCGCGACGAGCGGCCGGATGACGGCCTTCCTGGCGAGCCTGCCGCCGCCGCTCCTGCGGGCGCTGGCGCTTGACTGGCTCCACCAGGCCCGGCCCGACCAGCTTCCGCCGCCCTGGGAGGACGACTGGACCACCTGGGCGGTGATCGGCGGCCGCGGCTGCGGCAAGACGCGGACGGGGGCCGAATGGGTCGACGCGCTCGCCCGCGGCGACCCGGCCTTCACCGACGCGGCGATCGGCCGGATCGCGCTGGTCGGCGAGACCTTCGCCGACGTGCGCGACGTGATGGTCGAGGGGCCGTCGGGCCTCCTCGGCCTGCCCGAACGCGGCGCCCGCCCGCGCTGGTCGCCGAGCCGGCGCCGCGTCGAGTGGGCCAACGGCGCGGTGGCGACGGCGTTCTCGGCCGAGGAGCCGGATTCCCTGCGCGGCCCGCAATTCGGCGCCGCATGGTCCGACGAGATCGCCAAGTGGCGCCGGCCGGAGGCCACCTTCGACATGCTGCAATTCGGGCTGCGGCTCGGCGCCCGCCCGCGCAACCTCGTCACCACCACGCCGCGGCCGATCCCGCTGATCCGACGCCTCATCGCCGACCCGCGCACCGTGGTTACCCAGGCGCGCACCGCCGACAACGCCCAGAACCTCGCCCCCGCCTTCCTGGAGGCGGTGGTGGGGCGCTACGCCGGCACCCGCCTCGGGCGGCAGGAACTCGACGGCGAACTGATCGACGACCGGCCCGACGCCCTGTGGACGCGGGACATCATCGAGGCGACCCGCGTCGCCGCAGCGCCCGAGCTGCCCCGCATCGTCGTCGCGGTCGATCCGCCGGCGAGCTCCGGCCGCTCGGCCGACGCCTGCGGGATCGTCGCGGTGGGCGCGCTCGGCGACACCGCCTACGTGCTCGCCGACGCGACCCTGGCGCGGGCCGGCCCGCAGGCCTGGGCCAACGCCGCGCTGGCGCTCTACCACCGGCTCGGCGCCGACGGACTCGTGGTCGAGGTCAACCAGGGCGGCGAGATGGCGACCGCGGTGCTCGCCCAGTGCGATCCCGCGGTGCCGGTGACGCCGGTGCGCGCCACCCGCGGGAAATACCTGCGGGCCGAGCCGGTCTCGCTGCTCTATGCGCAGGGCCGCGTCCGCCACGTCGGCGCGCTGCCGGCGCTGGAGGACGAGCTCTGCGACTTCGGGCCGGACGGGCTCTCGTCCGGCGCCTCGCCCGACCGCCTCGACGCCCTGGTCTGGGCGGTGACGCACCTACTGCTCGCCCCCCGCGCCGAGCCGCGGATCCGAAGCTTTTGAACAAGCCTCGATGAGCCCGGCTCATCGAGGTCTTGCCCCTGCGACTGCGGGGCGGCGGCGATCCGCCGGACCTCATGGGTTTCGACCCATGAGACATAGGAAAACTTCCATTCCGAGGAGCCGCCTATGCCGACCCTGCTCACCCGGCTGGCGCGCGCCGCCGGCTACGTGCCGGCCGTGAAGGCCGCGCCCCTCGGGGGGGCGAGCGTCGCCTTGTACGGCGACGCCCGCGCCGTCTGGACCGCCCGCGACGGCACCGCGCTCGCCCGCGAGGGCTACCAGCGCAACGCCGTCGTCCACCGCGCCGTGCGCCTCGTCGCCGAGGGCGCCGCGACGATCCCGCTGGTCGTCACCGGCGCGGAGGCCGTCGACCACCCGATCGCCGCGCTGCTGGCGCGGCCGAACCCGCGCGAGGGCGGCACCCGGCTGCTGGAGACGCTGTACGGGCACCTGATGGTGTCCGGGAACGCCTACCTGGAGGCGGTGTCGCTGGACGGGATCCCGCGCGAGCTGTTCGCGCTCCGCCCCGACCGGATGCGGGTGGTGCCGGGCGCCGACGGCTGGCCCGCCGGCTACGTCTACGAGGTCGGCGGGCGCCGCGTCGTCTACGACCAGTCCGGCGCCGTGCCGCCGATCCTGCACCTCGCGCTGTTCCACCCCACCGACGACCATTACGGCCTGTCGCCGATGGAGGCGGCGGCCGTCTCGCTCGACATCCACAACGCGGCCGGCGCCTGGAACAAGGCGCTGCTCGACAACGCCGCGCGCCCCTCCGGCGCGCTGGTCTTCGCCGGGGCCGGGGCGTCCCTGAGCGAGGCGCAGTTCGTGCGGCTGAAGGCCGAGCTCGAGGCGAACTACCAGGGCGCCGGCAACGCCGGGCGGCCGCTGCTGCTCGAAGGCGGGCTCGACTGGAAGCCGCTGGCGCTCTCGCCGAAGGAGATGGACTTCGTCGAGGCCAAGGCCGCGGCCGCACGCGAGATCGCGCTCGCCTTCGGCGTGCCGCCGCTGCTCCTCGGGCTTCCGGGCGACAACACCCACGCCAACTACGCCGAGGCCAACCGCGCCTTCTACCGGCAGACCCTGGTGCCGCTCGCCCGCCGCACCGCGGAGGCGCTCGCCCACTGGCTCGCGCCGGCCTTCGGCGACCTCCGCCTCGAACCCGACCTCGACGCGATCGAGGCGCTGGCCACCGAGCGCGAGTCGCTCTGGCGCCGGGTGCAGGCGGCGGACTTCCTGACGACGGCCGAGAAGCGCGAGGCGGTGGGCTACCCGCCCGAGCCCGCCTGACGGGGCGGGCCACGCCTGCCTTCTGCCCGTGTTCGCTTCGGAGACCGCCCATGGACGGCCATTTCACCGGCTATGCCAGCCTGTTCGGCGTGCCCGACCTCGGGCGCGACGTGGTGCAGGCGGGCGCCTTCGCCGCGAGCCTGCGGCAGCGCGGCGCCGCCAGGGTGCGGATGCTGTGGCAGCACGATCCCGCCGAGCCGATCGGCCGCTGGCAGGCGCTGGCCGAGGACGCGCGCGGCCTGCGCGTCGAGGGCCGCCTCAACCTCGCGGTGCAGCGGGCGCGCGAGGTCGACGCGCTGATGCGCGACGGCGCCCTCGACGGGCTGTCGATCGGCTTCCGCACCGTGGCGGCCCGCCCGCGCGGCGGCTTCCGCCAGCTCCACGCGGTCGACCTCTGGGAGATCTCGCTCGTCACCTTCCCGCTGCAGCCGGGCGCCCGCGTCGCGCAAGCGCCGCTGCCGGCGGAGCTGCGCGCCTTCGCCCGGCGGCTGGCACCCGGCGGCGGCGTCCGCCGCCCTCCATTTCCCTTCGCTTTCCAACGGTGAGGTTCCCATGACCCGTCACGATACCTTCGAGACCAAGTCCGACTTCGCGCTCCTGGAGAACAAGGCCGGGCGGCCCGCCTCCGATCCGGGCACCGCGCGGGACGCGTTCGACGGGCTGACCCAGGCCTTCGAGGCGTTCAAGGAAACGAACGACATCCGGCTCGGCCAGATCGAGGGCCGCCTTGGGCCGGACGTGCTCACCGAGGAGAAGCTGGCGCGGATCGACGCGGCCCTGGACAGCGCCCGGACGCGGCTGGACCGCATCACCCTGGACCGCGCCCGCCCGCCGCTCGGCCGCCCCGAGCAGCCGCGGGACGCGATGACCGACGAGCACAAGGCAGCCTTCGACCTCTACGTCCGGGCCGGCGAGAGCGGCGGCCTGAAGGGCCTGGAGGCCAAGGCGCTCTCGGCCGGCTCCGGCCCGGACAGCGGCTACCTGGTGCCGCAGACGATCGAGCGCGAGGTGCTCAAGCGCCTGTCCGCCCTGTCGCCGATCCGCGCCATCGCCAGCGTCCGCACCATCTCGGGCGGGCAGTACAAGCGCGCGGTGGCGACCGGCGCCCCGTCCGCCGGCTGGATCGGCGAAGCCGCGCCGCGACCGGCCACCGACGGGCCGGTGCTGTCGGAGCTGAACTTCCCGGCGATGGAGCTCTACGCCATGCCGGCGGCGACCCAGACGCTCCTCGACGACGCCGTCGTCGACCTCGACGCCTGGCTCGCCGACGAGGTCGAGACCGCGTTCTCCGAGCAGGAGGGCGTCGCCTTCGTCACCGGCAACGGCGTGAGCCGCCCGCGCGGCTTCCTCAGCTACGACACCGTGGCCAACGACGCCTGGGTGCCGGGCAAGGTCGGCATCGTCGGCACCGGCGCGGCCGGCGCGTTCCCGGCGGCCAACCCCGCGGACGTGCTGTTCGACCTCGTCTACGGCCTCAAGGCCGGCTACCGCCAGAACGCCGGCTTCGTCATGAGCCGGCGCACGCAGAGCGCGATCCGCAAGTTCAAGGACGCGGACGGCAACTACCTATGGCTGCCGCCGACCGCCTCCGACCGGGCCGCGACCCTGCTCGGGTTCCCGGTGACGGAGGCCGAGGCGATGCCCGACATCGGGCCGGCCAGCCTCGCCGTCGCCTTCGGCGACTTCCGCCGCGGCTACCTCGTGGTCGACCGCACCGGGCTGCGGGTGCTGCGCGACCCGTACTCCGCCAAGCCCTACGTGCTGTTCTACACGACCAAGCGCGTCGGGGGCGGCGTGCAGGACTTCGCCGCGATCAAGCTGCTGAAGTTCGCCTGAGGGCAGGGCGGCGCGGGTCTCGCGCCGGCCTCACGCGTCCGGGCGCCTCGCCAGCGCCCGGCCGACTTCGAGGAGGAGCGTGTCGACGAGCGTCCGCAGCCGCGTCTGCCCGGTGCGGTCGATCGCCAGGCGCGCGGCGAGGATCTGGTCGGCGGCCTGCTCCAGCGGGTCGGACGGAGGCAGCACGCGAAGCTTCGGCCCGGACAGCACGCTGAAATTCGGACGTGTGTCCGTGATGTCCACGTAGGCGCCGTGGCCGTGCATCCCGTTTGCCGTGGGCACCAGATGCCCGCGGTTCCGGATCCAGCGGATTTCGCCGGCCTGCGTCAGGATGCGGAACTCGGCGGCGAACGTCCCGCCTGTCCGGCGCACCCGCTTGATCTGTGCGAAGACCCAATCGCGATCCTCGGGATGGATGCGGGCCAGCGCCTCGTCGAGGGTGAGCGGCTTTCCGGCCAACGACGCGTCGCCCGCCATCACGCTGGAGGCCCCCGCATCCAGCACCGACCGCCCCGACGCGACGTTCGTCTCCCAGACGCCGACGAACCCGAAGGCGTTCAGCGCCGAGGCGAGCGAAGGCGTGACGGGTGTCGAACCGTCGAACATGAACGATACCCTTGCACGAAGGCGCATCGGGTTTGCGGGGCCCGGATGCGCCGATGCCGATGCCGCCAGCGGTATCATCCACTGAATTGAAAATACAATCGCGCCGCCACTCCCGGCGATCGACCCGCAGCCGGTACGACGACCGTGTGTTTCGCCGCCATTCCAAGATCAGATGGTGGGTCTCAGCGGGCGCGGCCGGGCCGGGCCATCCAGTCCGAGCGGTTGCCGCGGCCGGCCGGCATCGCCTGGCCGACCTCGATCCGCGCGAGTTCCGCCGAGCGGGCGGCGATCCACCCGGTGTGCTCGGCCACCGGCGTCACCGCGGTGAAGCCGCCGCAGGCGGTACGGTGGCGGGCGTCCTGGCGCATCGCGCCGCTGGACCAGCTCACGACGCCGACGATCTGGTAGCCGCCGGGGCCGCCCGACAGGATCGGGCCGCCCGAATCGCCCAGGCATGCGCCGGCGCCGGCGGTCTCGGCCATGCGGCGCCGGTCGGTGACGACGGTGACGCGGTTGGCGACCTGCAGCGAGCCGATCGAGACAAGGTGGGCCTGGCGCAGGGTGCGTGCGCTGTTGCGGCGGTTCTCGGCGACGACGCCGAAGCCGGCGATGTCGACCGCGTCGCCGTTGCCGATCGTCCCGGCGCCGCGCGGATCGAGGGGGGCGTAGTCCGCCCCGAGCGGCTGCTCGAGCTTGAGCAGGGCGAGGTCGATGCCCGGCTGGTCCTCCGGCGTGGTGCCGGGCACGAAGTCGGGATGCATCGAGGCGGCGATCACGGAGACCCGGCGCTGGCGAAAGCCGCGGTCGACCGCCACGATGCTGTAGCCGGCCGGCTGCATCACGCAGTGGGCGGCCGTCAGCACGAGGTCGGGTGCGATCAACGTGCCCGAGCAGATCTCGCCGAGCGTGCTCTCGATCCGGACGACGAAGTTGCGCGTGCCGTTGGGGTCGCGGGTCACCGCGCCGTTGATCACGGCCGAGGCCGGCGCCGGCAGAAAGCTCAGCAGGCCGAGGGACAAACCGCCGAGGAGGGCGCCGCGGAGGACAGTGGCGAGCATCGTTCACTCCGGGGGCCGAAGGCGCACTCGGCCCGGTGGGACTCAAGCGTAACGTAAACCAATCCGTCGGCCAAGGTTCCGTTCCTTGAGGGAGTGGGTCCGCTCAGCGCCAGCGCGCCGCGCCGCCCCAGCCGGCGAGCGTGCGGTCGAGCCAGTCCCGCTGCGGCGCGACGAGCACGGCTTGCGTGAGGCCGCCGCAGGCGCCGCCGATCCAGGCGGTGACGGCGACGACGCCCGATCCGTCCGAGACCGGGCCGCCGGAATCGCCCTGGCAGCCGCCGGCGCGGCCCGGGCCCTTCAGCCAGACCAGGATGCGGCTCGGGCCGTGCGGCTCGATCACCGGCAGCGCGACGCTGCGGAAGGTGCCGGTGGAGCGTGGGTCGCCGGGCGTGTCGGCGCCGTAGCCGGAGAGCGTCAGGGTCTCGCCGGCCCGCGGGCTCGCGGCGCTGAACGTCGCCGGGGCGAAGCGCGACGGCAGCGGCGTTTCCGTGCGCAGGAGCGCGAGGTCGATCGACCGGCGCCGGCCGGCGATCGCCCCGGCATCGTAGCCCGGATGGACCGCCCGGGCCGCGACCGCGACGAGGACCGGCTGCCCGGAGGCGTCGCGGAAGTGGACGCGGTGCTCCAGCCCCGCGGCCGCGCAATGGCCGGCGGTGAGCACCGCGTCGGGGGCCACGACCACGGCCGAGCAGACGCCGCCCTTCGAGGACAGGACCATCACCGCGCCCTCGGGCGTCGCCTCGGCGCCGCCGACCACCGCGCCCGCCGGGCCGCCGGCGAAGGCCACGGTCGCGAGCCACGCCAGGCCGATCGCGGCCGGGCGCGGAACGCCTGCTCGGAACACCATCGAGACCCCTCGATCCACCAACCCCTCGATCCCCGATTCATGGAGATGCGCGATGATGCCGATACGCGTGGCCGGCGCCGTCGTCGAGCCGGTGACCGTGCCCGAGCTGCGCGGCTACCTCCGCCTCGATCCGGACGACGCGGCCGAGGACGACCTGCTCGCCGCCCTGATCGCCGCCGCCCGCGCCGAGCTCGAGACCGAGACGCGGCGCATCCTCGTGCCCGGCACCTGGCGGCTGGTGCTGGACCGCCCGCCCGCGGACGGCCGGGTGCCGGTACCGCTGAGCCCCCTCGTCGACCTGGTACGCGCGGGCTTCTCCGCCGCGGATGGCGGCTTCGTCGCACTCGGCCCCGGCCTCGTCGCCCTCGGCGCCGACCGGATCGAGGCGCCCGGGCTGCAGCTCGGCGCCCTTCCCGATGCGGCCGGCCGCGCCCTCCTGGTCGAGGTCGCTGCCGGATACGGCGGCGACGGCCCGCCGCTGCCGCCGCCGCTCAGGCTCGCGGTCCTGCGCCGGGCCGCCGCCCGCTACGAGCACCGCGGCGACGACGCCGCCCCGGATGGCGGCGACCTCGCGGCCTGCGCCGCGCCCTTCCGCCGGCTGCGGCTGTGACCCGCGCCGCCGCATCCGCCTCCCGCTTCCAAGCACGCGTTTTCCGGAGCCCGCCATGCCCGCCACCGTTCCGCCGGCGATCGGCGCGCGCCGCCGCCGGCTCGTGCTGGAGCTGCCGATCGACGAGCCGGACGGCTTCGGCGGCACCCTCCGGCGCTACGTCGCCGGGCCGGTGCTGTGGGGGGCGATCGAGCCGGTCGGCATCGTCGATCGCCTGCGCGGCGGCCGCGACGACGGCGTCGCGACCCACCGCATCACCCTGAGGGCGCGGGCAGGCCTCACCGCGGCGATGCGGCTCGCCGCCGGCCCGCGCCGGTTCGCCATCCGGGCGATCCTCGACCCGGACGACCGCGGCCGCGACCTCGTCTGCCACGTCGAGGCCCTGCCGGAGGCGAGCGCATGAGCGGCATCCCCTCCGTCATGCCGCCAGCGCCGAGCCCGCTCATCGCCATGCGGGCGGCGCTGATCGCGCGGTTCTCCACCGACGCGGCGCTCGCCCGTCTGATGGGCGGGGCGTTCCGCCTCTACGACGAGCCGCCGGCCGGCGCGCAGCCGGTCTACGCCCTGTTCGGCGACGCCGAGATCCGCGACGATTCCGTCGACGGCGCCGTCCGCCACCAGCACAGCCACGCCCTCGTGGTGTTCGCCCGGCCGGGCTCGGTCCGCACCGCGCTCGACGCCGCCGAGCGGATGTCGGCGCTGGTCGCCGACCCGGCCCTGGCGCTGACCGGCCACGCCCTCGTGACCCTGCGGGTCCAGGCCATCGCGGCGCGGCGCGACGAGCGCACCGGCGAGGCCCGCGCCACCCTCACGCTCCAGGCCGTCACCGAAAGGAACCCACCATGACCGCTCAGAAGGGCAAGGACCTGCTGATCCGCGCCGGCAACGGCGCCGGCGGCTTCGTCGCCGTGGCGGGCCTGCGCGCGCGCCAGGTCGCCTTCAACGCCGAGGCCGTGGACGTCACCAACGCCGATTCCGCCGGGCGCTGGCGCGAATTGCTCGCCGGCGCCGGCGTGCGCCGCGCCGCGATCTCGGGCTCCGGCGTGTTCCGCGACGAGGCCTCGGACCTGCGGCTGCGGCAGGTGTTCTTCGACGGGGTGATCGAGACCTTCCAGGTGGTGGTGCCGGCCTTCGGCACCCTCGAAGGTCCGTTCCAGATCACCGCGCTCGAATATCGCGGCGACCACGCCGGCGAGGTCACCTTCGACATGAGCCTGGAATCGGCCGGCGCCGTCGCCTTCACCGCGCTCTGATCCAGCACGGACATCCCGACGGCAGTCGGCCAGCGCGACCGCGCGCCGCCGCCGGTGCGGCGGACGCCTTCGACCCGTTTGGGTCGAAGGCCACCAAGCCGAGCATCCCGACCTTGGGAGGCCAGCGCGACCGCGCGCCGCCGCGGGTGCGGCGGGCGCCTTCGACCGGTTTCGGTCGAAGGCCACCAGGAAGGAACCATCCCGACGGCAGTCGGCCAGCGCGACCGCGCGCCGCCGCCGGTGCGGCGGACGCCTTCGACCGAGCCGGTCGAAGGCCACCCAAGGAGACACCCATCCATGGCCAACCGCAGGCGCGGCGAGGTGCCGCTCGATCTCGGGGGGACCCGCTACACCCTCTGCCTCACCCTCGGCGCCCTGGCGGAGCTCGAGGACGCGTTGCAGGCGGGCGACCTCGCCGGCCTCGCCGAGCGCTTCGCCGCCGGCCGGCTCGCGGCACGCGACCTGATCGCGCTGCTCGGCGCGGCGCTTCGCGGCGGCGGCCACGCCCTCGACGACGCGGCGGTCGCGGCCCTGCCGCTGGCCGGCGGGCTGGAGCCCGTCACCACGGCCCTTGGCGAGGCCCTGCTCGCCGCCTTCGGAGCGCCGCCGGACCCTTGAGCGCCACGGGCGGGACGGCGCCGGGCACCACGCCCGCCTTCCCGTGGGACGACGCGCTGTCGCTGGCGCTCGGGCGCCTGCGCTGGCGGCCGCGCGACCTCTGGCGCGCCACGCCGCGCGAGCTGCTCTTCGCCGCCGGGCTCCGAGCCAGTGGCGCCGGGCTCGGCCTCGACGGGTTGGCGCGGCTGATCCAGGACCATCCGGACACGGCGTGAGGCCGGTCCGCGCTTGCAGGAGAGACCCATGGCGGAGACCGACCTCGACCGGGCGAACGCCGCCCGCATCAAGCAGCTCGACACCCTGGACAAGCTCGCCCAGCGCTTCGGGCAGAGCCTGTCGACGGCCCTGACGCGCAGCCTCACTTCCGGGCGCCAGCTCGACGGGGTGCTCGGCTCCCTCGGGACGCGCCTGGCCGGAACCGCGGTCCGGGCGGCGCTGAAGCCGGTCCGCACCGGCATCACCGGCCTGGTCAACAGCCTGCTCGGCTCCGCCGTCGGGGCGGACGCGGCCTTCGCACGGGGCGGCGTGCTCCAGGGCGGCCGGGTGCGGGCCTTCGCCGGCGGCGGGGTGGTCGCGGCCCCGACCTACTTCCCGATGAGCGGCGGCACCGGCCTGATGGGCGAGGCCGGGCCGGAGGCGATCCTGCCGCTCCGGCGAGGCTCCGACGGCCGCCTCGGGGTCGGCGCCGGACCGGGCGGGCGGCCGGTCGCGGTCACCGTCAACATCGCGACGCCGGACGCGGCCTCGTTCCGCAAGTCCGAGGCGCAGGTCACCGCGAGCCTCGCCCGCGCCGTGGCCCGCGGCCAGCGCGCGCTGTGAGAGCGTACGCCACGACCGGAGGAGAACCGATGCCGGACGATTTCCACGAGGTGTCCTTTCCCCTCGACGTCGCGCTGCGCGGCAGCGGCGGCCCAACCCGGCTGACCGAGATCGTCACGCTCGCCTCGGGGCGAGAGCACCGCAACAGCCGCTGGGCCGATTCCCGGCGCCGCTACGACGCCGGCTTCGGCATCCGCTCGCTCGACACGCTCCACGCGGTGCTGAGCTTCTTCGAGGAGCGGCGCGGGCGCCTCTACGGCTTCCGCTATCGCGACCGGGTCGACTTCCGCTCCGGGCCGCCGGGCCGGGTGCCGGCGCCGACCGACCAGCGCCTCGGAATCGGCGACGGGGCGTCCCGGGCGTTCGCCCTGCTGAAGACCTACGGCACCGGGCCGACGCCCTACCGGCGGGCGATCGCCAAGCCGGTGGCCGGCAGCGTGCGGGTGGCGGTGGCCGGCGTCGAGACGCCCGCGCAACGCTTCGCCTGCGATCCCGCCACCGGGCAGGTCGTCTTCGCCGCCGGCGCCGTGCCCCCGGCGGGCGCCGTCGTCACCGCGGGCTTCGCCTTCGACGTGCCGGTCCGGTTCGACGCCGACGACCTCGTGATCAACCTCGAAGCCTTCACCGCGGGCGAGATCCCGAAGGTGCCGCTGGTCGAGATCGTGCCCTAGGGAAACTGCAACCATGCGCGACCTGCCGCCCGCCTTCGCCGCGCATCTCGCCGGCGGCGTGACGACCCTCTGCCGCTGCTGGGCCCTGCGCCGCCGCGACGGCGTCGCCCTCGGCTTCACCGACCACGACCGCGACATGACGATCGCCGGCCTGACCTACGCCGCCCGCACCGGCCTGGAGGCGGCGGAGGCCGCGGCCGAGCTCGGCTTCGCCGTCTCCGGCGGGGATGTCTCCGGCGCGCTGTCCGGGCTCGGGCTGACCGAGGCCGACATCGCCGGCGGGCTCTACGACGGCGCCGCCGTCGAGACCTGGCTGGTGGACTGGACCGACCCGGACACCCGCCTGCTCCTCGACGTGGGCACGCTGGGCGAAATCCGCCGGGCCGGCGACGCCTTCGTGGCAGAGGTCCGCGGCCTCGCCGACCGGCTCGACGCCGAGCGCGGCCGCACCTACCGCGCCACCTGCGGCGCGGACCTCGGCGACGCCCGCTGCGGCGTCGACGTGGCGCGGTTCCGCACGGCCGGCACGGTCGATCGCTTGGCCGAACCCGGCACGCTCGCCGTGTCGTTCGCCGGCATCGTCGCCGACGGGCTGTTCACCGGCGGTCGCCTGACCTGGACCGGCGGCGCCAACCTTGGTCTGTCCGGCGACGTGCGCACGCATCTCGGCGCGCTGGTCGAGCTGTGGGAGGCGCCGCCGCGCGGCGTCGCGCCGGGCGACGCCTTCACCCTCGTCGCCGGCTGCGACAAGCGCCTGTCCACCTGCCGCGGCACCTTCGCGAACGCTCTGAACTTCCAGGGCTTTCCGCACATGCCGGGCAACGACTTCGTCGTGCGCTACGCCCCCGGCGCGGGCCCCGGCCTCGACGGCGGCTCGCTGTTCCGCTGAAGGAATCTCCGATGCGCAACCGTTTCGACGGCGCCGCGGTCGAGGCCGAGGCCCGGCGCTGGCTCGGCACGCCCTACCGGCACCAGGCCTCGCTGCTCGGCGTCGGCTGCGATTGCCTCGGCCTGCTGCGCGGCGTCTGGCGCGGCCTTCTGGGCGACGAGCCCGAGGCGCCCCCGCCCTATGCCGGCACCTGGGCGGAATCGGCCGCCTCCGGCACCGACCCGTTCCTGGAGGCCGCGTCCCGCCACCTCCTGCCCGTCGCGGCCGACCTCGCACGCCACGCGCCCGCTCCCGGCGAGGTGTTGCTCTTCGCCTTCCGCGCGCACCTGCCCGCCCGCCACTGCGCCATCGCGACCGGTGCCGGCATGATCCACGCCCACGACCACGCCGCCGTGACGGAGGTGGCCTTCACGCCGTGGTGGCGGCGGCACCTCGTCGGCGTGTTCCGGTTCCCGGCGGAGTGAGGATGCGACGGGAAGCGCCCCGCGCCCTCGCTTCGGCTGCCGCGGGCACTTCCGACGCGCTCAAACCCGCGACGCGACCGTCAGCTTGACACCGAGGACATCCATGACCTTGCGGATCGTCTCGTAGCGGAGCTTCGACCCCGGTGTCAGAGCCTTGTACAGGCTCTCTCGCCCGACACCCGCCTCGCGCGCGATCTGCCTCATGCCCCGCGCCTTGGCGACATCGCCGAGCGCTGCGACGAACAAGTCGGGATCGGGGTCGGCCAGAGCCGCGGCGAGGTATTCGGCGATGGCCTCTTCGTCGTCGAGGAACTCGGAGGCGTCGAAAGGCGTGAAGCGCATCAGGAGATCCGATCAAGGTCGCCGGCCATCACCTTCGCCTTCTGAACATCAAGACTCTGGCTGGCTTTGTCGCCGCCGATCAAGAGCAGGTAGAGAGCCGCTCCTCAACGGAGATAGTAGAGGCGGTAGCCCGGACCATGATGGATGCGCATCTCGTCGACGCCATCCCCCACCGGTTCGACATCTCCGAAATCGCCCAGCGTCGCTGACCGGATGCGTGAGGCGATGCGGGCCTTCGCCCGGGCATCTCGCAATCCGCTCAGCCAGCCCCTGAACGCGTCGGCATCAGGATCGTCGCCACAGTCTGGATCGTATCCGACCGGATACGATCCCTCAAGCCTTCGAATGTGCCCGCCCCACATCTCCACCACGGAGCCCGCCATGGCCACGCTGATCCTGTCCACGGCGGGGGCGGCGGTCGGGACCGCGCTCGGCGGGCCGATCGGCAGCGTGGTCGGACAGGCGGTCGGCGCTGCGGCGGGGGCGGGCCTCGACGGCGCCCTGTTCGGGGCGGGCGCGAGCCCGCGGTACGTTGCCGGCCCGCGGCTGTCGGACGTCGCCGGCCTGTCCTCGACGGAGGGCGACCCGGTGCCGCGCGTCTACGGCCGGGCGAAGCTCGGCGGCACCCTGATCTGGGCGACGCGACCGCTCGAGGTCGCCAACACCGCCGTCGAGCGCGCCGCCGCCCCGTCGAAGGGCGGCGGCGGGCAGAAGACGGTGCGGACCAGCTACGCCTACTTCGCCAACCTCGCGGTCGGCCTGTGCGAGGGCGAGATCGCCCTCGTCCGGCGGATCTGGGCGGACGGGACCGAGCTCGACCGCACCGCGATCACCTGCCGCGTCCACGTCGGCGCGGCGACCCAAGCGCCCGATCCGCTGATCGTCGCCAAGGAGGGCGCCGACGCGCCGGCCTATCGCGGCCTCGCCTACGTGGTGTTCGAGGGGCTGCCGCTGGCCGATTACGGCAACCGCATCCCGCAATTCGCCTTCGAGGTGGTGCGGCCGGTCAACGGCGTCGCGCCGCTGGTCCGCGCCGTGAACCTGATCCCCGGCGCGTCCGAGTTCGGCCTCGATCCCACCGGCGTCACCGTCGACCTCGGCCTCGGGCGGACGCAGGCCGCCAACCGGTTCCAGCTGCAGGCGGCGAGCGACGTGGTCGCGTCGCTGGACGCGCTTCAGGCGCTGTGCCCGAACCTCGTCCGCGTCGCGGTGGTGGTGACGTGGTTCGGCGACGACCTGCGCGCCGGACAGTGCACGGTCGCCCCGCGGGTCGAGATCGGCACCAAGGCGACCGTCGGCGACACCTGGCACGTGGCCGGCCTCGACCGCGCGCAGGCCCGGTCGGTCTCGACCGCGCCGGACGGAACCCCGGCCTACGGCGGCACGCCCTCGGATGCGGGCCTCGCTCGCCTCGTGGCGGAACTCGCCCGCCGCGGCCTCGCGGTGGTGCTCTACCCGTTCGTGATGATGGACGTCGCGGTCGGCAACGCGCTGCCCGACCCCTACCGGCCCGGTGCGCTCGGCCAGGCGGCCTACCCCTGGCGCGGCCGCATCACCTGCGATCCCGCCCCCGACCTGCCCGGCTCGCCCGACGGGACGGCGGCGGCCGAAGCGCAGGTGCTGGCCTACTTCACGGGTGCGGAAGGCTACCGCCGCCAGGCGTTGCACTATGCCGACCTCGCGGCCGGCTGGGCGGCCGTCGGCACGCCGCTCGCCGGCTTCGTGCTGGCGAGCGAGCTCGTCGGCCTCACCCGCGTGCGCGGCGCCGGCGAGGGCTACCCGGCGGTGGCGGCGCTGATCGACCTCGCCCGCGCGGTGCGAACGCGGCTCACCCACGGCGAGACGCTGGTCTACGCCGCCGACTGGACCGAGTACGGCGCCCACGTCCGCGACGGCGGCGCGCGCGTACGCTTCCCCCTCGACGCCCTGTTCGCCGACCCGAGCCTCGACGCGGTCGGAATCGACTACTACCCTCCGATCTCGGACTTTCGCGACACCCCCGGCCACGCCGACCTCGCGGAGGCCGACGCGATCGACGATCGCGGCTATCTCAAGGCCCGCCTCGGGGCCGGCGAGGCCTTCGACTGGTACTACGCCGACGCGGCCGCCCGCGCCGCGCAGGTCCGCACCCCGATCACCGACGGCGCCTACGCCAGACCCTGGACGTTCCGGGCCAAGGACCTCGTCGGCTGGTGGTCGAACGCCCATGTCGAGCGCGACGGCGGGGTCGAGACCCGCGCCACCGCCTGGGTGCCGCGCGGAAAGCCGATCTGGCTCACCGAGGTCGGCGTGCCGGCGGTGGACAAGGGTACCAACGGCCCCAACGTCTTCCCCGACCCGAAATCCTCCGAGAACGCCTACCCGCCGGCCTCGCGGGGCCTGCGCGACGAGCTGATTCAGCTCCGCGGCCTGGAGGCGATCCTGTCCCGGTTCAACCCCGCCGCGGCGGGGTTCACGGCCGCCGACAACCCGCGCTCGCCGGTCTACGGCGGGCCGATGGTCGATCCGCGCGCGGTCTTCGTCTGGGCCTGGGACGCGCGGCCCTACCCGGCCTTTCCCGACCAGGGCTCGGTCTGGGCGGATGCCGGCAACTGGCGGGTCGGCCACTGGATCACCGGCCGGATCGAGGGCTGCGACCTCGACCGGCTGATCCTGCGGGTTCTCGCCGACCTCGGCGTCGACGTGCCGGTGGCGATCGAGGCCGCGGCCTACCTCGACGGCACGGTGATCGACCGGCCGCTCTCGGCCCGCGCCGCCCTCGAGCCGCTGGCGCAGCTCTACGGCCTCGACGTGTCGGCGGTCGCCGGCACCCTGCGGCTGCGCGGGCCGCGGCGCGAGGCGGCGGCCATCGCCGAGGACGACCTCGTGCGCGTCTCGGACGACGAGGCGCCGCTGCGCCGGGTGCGCGCCGAGGAGAGCGGCCTGCCGCGCTCGGTCGAAATCGGCTTCACCGATGTCGAGAACCCGGATTACCGCCGCGCCTCGGCCGCCGCGATCCGGCCGGCCGGCGGCCGGCGGCGCGAGACCCGGATCGAGGCCGCGATCGTCACCCGGCGCGAGACCGCCGAAAACCTCGCGGAGGCGCTCCTCGACCGGGCCATCGCGGGCCGCGACACCGCCGGAATGACGCTCAGCCCGCGCCGCCTCGACCTCGAGCCCGGCGACCTGCTCAGCACCCCGGCCGGCCTCCAGCGCATCGTCCGCATCGACGACGGGCCGGCCGGCCGCCGGCTGGAGACCCTCGGCGTGCCGCTGCACGGCCCGGGCTCTCGGCCGGCGCGGCCCGCCCCGGTAGCCCGGCCGGTCCGGCCGCCGGTGCTGGCCGGCGCGCCCTTCGCGCTCGCCCTCGACCTGCCGGCCGACCGTGGCGCGCCGACGGCGCTGCAAGTTCTCGCGGCCACCGCCGAGCCCTGGCCCGGCGCGCTGGCGGTCTGGCGCTCGGACGGGGAGGGCGCGCCGCTGGCGCTCCACGGCAGCGTGGACTACCCGGCCTGCCTCGGCCGCACCCTGACGCCGCTGCCCCCCGGGCCGCTCTGGCGCCTCGACCGCGCGGCGCGCCTCGATACGACCCTCCGCAACGCCGGCGCGCTGGGTAGCGTCGGCCTGGCCGCGATGCTTTCCGGCGCCAACCTGTTCGCGGTGATCGCGCCGGACGGCACCGTGGAGATGATTGCGGCGCAGGACGCCGTGCTCACCGGCCCGGAGACGTTCCGCCTCGGCGGGCTGCTGCGCGGTCTCGCCGGCAGCGAGGCGGCGGCGACGCGCCCGGCTCCGGCCGGCAGCCTGATCGTCCGGCTCGACGACGGCGCGGTGGTCCCGTTGATCGACCGCCTCGACGAGGCCGGCCGCCGGTTCCGCTACCGGATCGGCCCGGCCGCCCGCGATCCGGGCGACCCGTCCTTCGTCGAGGTCTTCGCCGCGGCCGGCCTGTCGGCGCTGGCGCCCCTGCGCCCGGTCCACCTGCGCGCCCGGCGCGAGCCCGGCGGCGTGCGCCTCTCGTGGATCCGCCGGGCCCGCCGCGACGCCGACGGCTGGGAGGCCGCCGACATCCCCCTCGACGAGGCGGTGGAGGCCTACGCGGTCACGGTCTTTTCCTCCGACGGGAGCGGCCTGCGCACGCTGACCGCCTCCGGGCCGAGCCTGCTCTACGCCGACGAGGCCGCGGATTTCGGCGGGCCGCAGGCAATACTCGACGTGGCCGTCGCGCAGGTCGGGGCGGCGTTCGGGCCGGGTGCGGCGGCCCGCGCGCGGTTGGCGGTCGCCCGGGCCTGACGCCGGGAAACCTCGTTCGCAAGACGCACTGGAAGAACCTCGGAAAGGAGCCCGACGATGTCGGACGCCACGCACAACCTCGCGCTGCCGCTGATCGCGGCCAACCAGGCGCAGAAGCACGTCACCCACAACGAGGCCCTGGTGCAGCTCGATGCGCTGGTGCAGCTCGCCTGCCTCGACAAGGACCTCGCGGCGCCGCCCGCCGCCCCGGCCGAAGGCGACCGCTACCTCGTCGTCGCGGCAGCGCCCACCGGGGCCTGGGCGGCCCTGTCGGGTCAGGTCGCCTGCTTCCGCGACGGGGTCTGGATCGGGCTCGCGCCCCGGCCGGGCTGGCTCGCCTACGTCGCCGACGAGGCCGACCTCTACACCTTCGCGGGGGGCGCCTGGACGAGCCTGCGGGCTGCCTTCACGACCCTCCAGAACCTCGCCCGCCTCGGAATCGGCACTGCGGCCGACGCCGTGAACCGCCTCGCGGTGAAGTCCGAGGCCGCGCTGTTCTCCTGGGACGACGTCACGCCCGGCTCGGGCAGCGTGCGGCTCACCCTCAACAAGCAGGCGGCGGCGCGCGACGCCGGGCTGGCGTTCCAGACCGGGTTCTCGACGCGCGCGCTGTTCGGCACCTTCGGCGCCGACGACCTCGCCCTGAAGGTCAGCCCGGACGGCGCGCGCTTCACGACCCCGCTCGCGGTCTCGGCCGCCACCGGCCGGCTCGCGCTGGGGCGGGTCGCCGGCCCGCTCGAGGTCAGCGCCAACGCCGGCGCGCTGCCCGACGCGCCGCCCCAGACGGTGCTGCGGGTCTCCGGCGCCGACGGGACGCCGCCGCGGCTCGTCCTCGACGGCTTCGGCGCCGGCGCCTCGGGGCATCTCGCCTTCCGGGCCGCGGCGGGGAACGCCGCCGCACCCGTCGCCCTGCAGTCGGGTTCCATGATCGGCCAGGTCTCGGCCTTCGGCTACGGTGCGACGAGCTACGCGGCGACGCCCCGGGCGCAGCTCGCCTTCCTCGCCACGGATGCCTGGTCGGACGCGTCGCAGCCGACGCGGATCAGCCTGCGCACGACGCCCGCCGGCACCGCGGCCAGCGCCGAGGTTTTGGCCGTCGAGGCCAACGGCGCGGTGCGGCTCGCGCCGCTGGCGGCGGACCCCGCGGCCGGTCTCGCCCTCGGGCAGCTCTACGCCAGCAGCACCGCCACCGCGCTCAAATGGTACACCGGCGCGGGCTGGGCGCGGATCAGCAACTTCGCGAAGGCCGCCGCCGGCACCAGCTTCGACAACTACGTTCCGGCCGGCGCCTGGACGAAGGTGCAGTTCAACGTCGCCGACAGCAACGACCAGGGCGCCTTCGCCGCCGGGACGAACCGCTTCACCGCCCCCGAGGCCGGGCTCTACCGGGTCTCGGCGATGCTCACCTACAAGCGCAACGGGGCCAGTGCGCCGACCGCCTTCGAGGTCCAGTTCTACCGGAACGGAGCGGCCGCCGGGCGCGGGCGCGCCGCCGCCACCGGCGCGTTGGTGGACGGGATCACCGCCCTGTCGCTCGCTTCGACCCTGAAGCTCGCGGCGGGCGACGGCGTCGAGGTCTGGGTCCGCTTCACCGGTGCCGACGGCTACGTCGCGGCGGCCGACTCGTTCTTCGGCGCCCACCAGCTCGGGTGAGACCCGAGCACCCGCCGCGTCGATCGACCTTTTCCCTCTCGGAGACTGCCATGAACCTCTCCCCCATCGGCGAGGCGTGCCTCATCGCGCGCGAGGGCCGGCGCCTGCGGGCCTACCGCGGTTCCGTCGGGGTCTGGACGATCGGCGTCGGCCACACCTCCGCCGCCGGGCCGCCGCAGGTCGCGCCGGGCCTCGCGATCACCGCCGCCGAGTGCGACGCGATCTTCGCGCGCGACGTCGCGGCCTACGTCGCCGCCGTCCGGAGCGGGCTGACGGCGCCGGTCGGGCCGCACGCCTTCGATGCCCTGGTCTCGCTCTGCTACAACATCGGGCCGTCGGCCTTCGCCGGCTCGACCGCCTTGCGGCGGATCAACGCCGGGGACGCGGCCGGCGGCGCCGAGGCGATGCTGATGTGGGCCAGGCCCGCGACGATCCTCGGGCGCCGCCGCGCCGAGGCCGAGCAGTTCGTCACCCCCTACGCCGCCGCCCTGCCGCGCCCGACCGACGCCGCGGCGCGAATTCGGATCGCGGCCCCCCTCGCGGCGGTGGCGGACCCGCGCGTCGCGACCCCGGTCCTGGTCCCGACCGCCCCACGTCCCGCCCGGCTCGCGCGGCTCCGCGACGCGATCCGCGCCTGGCTCGCCGCGACGCCGGCCGCCGGCCGAGCCTGATCCGAGTTCCCGTGCCGGCCGGGCTCCGCCGCGCATCCCCAGCCAGAGGACTTGAAACCATGACCCGCTTCCCTGCGGCGCCCCCGCGCGCGCGTGTCTCGCTTACCGCCTGCCTCGCGACCTGCCTCGTCGCGTCGCCCGCCCTCGCCGCGGCGGCCCCCGCCGTCGTCCTGCCCTGGGGCGAGTGGGTCGTCGCCTTCGCCACCACGGCGCAGGCGGTGCTGATGCCGCTCCTCGTCGCCCTGGCGACCGGCCTGATCGCCCGGTTCGCGCCGCTCCTGAGCTACGTGCTGTCGAAATCCGTGGTCGAGGGCATGGTCCGGCGGGTCACTGACTATGCGCTGAACGCGGTATCCGGGGCCGCCAAGGGGCAGGTGCTCACCGTGCCGGTGGGCTCGGCCGTGATCGCGGCCGCCGTCCAGCGCGCGTCCGACCAGGCGCCGGGCTTCGTCGTGTGTAGTATGACTCAAAAATTTGGTTCTTTTCGCAATTTCATTGCTCCAATGGAGCCATAATTCTATTTCCTCCCATGATTGTGACAGCGACGAATAATTCAAAACGAGATTTTCGGTTGAGTTATAGGTTCAGTTTCTGCCTGCAAACAGCTGCGCACTTTGAGGAGTGATGGCCGTGTCCCACAGCGTGGTGTAGCGTTTTGGAAGCCACCACGATCATCGGCTCGGGCCGGGAGGATCAGGCTGCCAGTCTGCCTTGACCAAAGTTGGGGCGTGAGACAGCCCAGCGGGGGACCGTCGAGTTCATCCACAGGCAAGCCGATAGGATTCGAAAGGGAGCTTGCGGTTTGTTCCTGATTCGTTCTACCTCTTTTTTATCGCCTATGAAGCAGGCGATCTCCTGAAGCCGACGCCCGCCGAGCGCTCCGACTCCGTCGAGCCAGCCGCGTCGCTGCATCCGATCCAGCCATCACGCTGACGGCCGGCGCCGCTGCCCGGCCGTGGGAGATCATGCCATGTCGCCGACCTCGACAACTTTGAACGACCAGCATCGAGACGCCAAGCCGTCAGACACGCTCGCGCGCGCCTTCCTTCGAACCCTCACCCAGGAAGAGCGCAGAAATCTCAAACTTCTCCGCGATGTCGGGTTCGGTCTCGGCCACGACGATGAGGCCGACGATCCGGTCGAGCGGATCCTCGCCAAGACTGAGGGCGAGAAGAAAACTGAGCACGTGCCCATCCCCGCGGATCTCGCGGCGGTAGCCGTCCTCGTCGCTCGGGCGATCGAGGCGGAAGTCGGGCTCGTTCGTCGCCTGCGGCGAGAGGCGCCGGTCGTGGTGATCACCACCCACCTGCCCGATCTCGTCGAGCCGGTTCGAGACGTCCTCGAGAAGTGCGCCTTCCGGCCGGGCGTCAAAGCGATGGACCTGAGCGGCAGCAGGGCTGTCGCTCTGAAATCGACGCAGGCTGGCCTGCTCATCCGAGACGGCTCGTACAAAGAACACAGACCGGATGTCGGGAACCTCACGATGGCCTCGGCACTCCACGCGCGCGTTCCTATCGTCGGATGCGCCCCCGATCCGATACGCCAGCTGCCGCGTGATCTTATGCGCGCTGCAGAGCATCGGATCGTGCTGCCCTGCCTCGATCAGAGCGCACTCGACCTCGTCATCGAAGCGGTCACCGGGGGATGCCCGACCCGGCGCATTGATCCCGAGCTTGTTCGCACCCTCGACATCGCCGATCTGCCGATCGCATTCCGAGGAGCCGCTTCGCCCGATGCCTGTATCGATGCGCTCGCCAGAGTGACGGCAGCCAAGGCCGACTACCTCCAGACGGGGCCTGCGCTGGAAGACCTCGACGGGTATGGTGCGGCCAAGGATTGGGGCCTCGCACTCGCGACCGATCTGCAGGCCTATCGTGTCGGTCGCCTCGCCTGGGCCGACATCGACAATCGGGGCCTGTTGCTGTCGGGCCCTCCCGGCGTCGGCAAGACCAGCTTTGCCCGCGCTCTGGCGAAGTCCGCCCGTATTCCGCTTGTGGCGACATCGGTCGCGGAATGGTGCGCATCGGACTACCTCTCCGGCACCCTGCAGGCGATCCGCCGGGTATTTGCGCAAGCTCGAACCCAGGCTCCCTGCATCCTGTTCATCGACGAGCTCGATGGCATCTCCGACCGTGCACAGATCCGCGGCGATCACGTCCAGTACTGGACACAGATCGTGAACCTGTTCCTCGAGCTGCTCGCCGGCGTCGAGGAGCGGCCGGGCGTGGTCGTCGTCGCGGCCACCAACCATCCCGACAGGATCGACCCGGCCGTGAAGCGGGCAGGACGGCTCGATCGGGAGATCGCGATCGAGCGGCCGGACACGACGAGCCTCGCCAAAATCTTCCGGCATCATCTCGGTGCCGACGAACTTGCCGACGAATCGTTAATGCCGCTCGCCCTGGCCGCTCGCGGCAAGACGGGCGCCGATGTCGAAGCGTTCGTGCGCCGCGCCAAGGGCTCGGCACGTCGCGCCGGGCGCCGGATCGGTCTCGACGACGTCTTGGCTGAGATTCGTCAGGGGCGACTCACGATGGCCCCGGAGGCGCGGTGGCGCACCGCGATCCACGAGGCAGGTCATGCGATCGTAGGTCGGGCGCTCGGCTATGGAGCGATCGTCGACCTGTCGCTTCATGATGGCGGAGGGGAAGCTCAGTTCGAGATGGATGGCTCCGCGACGCTGCCGCAGCTCGAGGCGGTCCTCGCGATGCTGCTGGCTGGAGGCGTTGCCGAGGAGATCGAGCTTGGCGCTGCCTGCATCGGCAGTGGATCCGGCCCAGGCTCTGATCTCGCCCAGGCGACGACGATCGCGCGGGACATCGAACTTCGGTTCGGGCTCGGCAGGCTCGGACCGTTCTACGTCGAGCCCTCGGACAGCCACCTCTTTCTCGTGAACGGCCTTCTCGAGGCGGTAACCGATCGCCTACGACGAGCTCGCGATCGATCCCGCGCTGTGCTGGAGGCACGAGCAATAGAACTGCGGGCTATCGCCTCGGAGCTTGCGGAAGCCGGATACCTCTCCGTCGTGGACGTTGACCGGATTATGCCGATCCACGCCGCTTCTGCGCAAACCGAGCGCATGCCTGTTCCGGCCCTAAACCGAGGAGTTGCGTGATGTTCTCGCTGCCTCCCGACGAACCTGATCTCGGGGACCTCCAGCCTCTGGTCGCGGCCATCGCGGACCTCTGCGAGATCCTGGATGGCGATCGCGAGGCCGTCATCGAAGGCTTGGCCGACATCCTGCGGCGGCGCATCGAGTTCGAGGCCTTGAAGCGGCGCATGAGCTCGCCATAGGTGTAGATCGGTGCGCAAGGCGGACCCACCCGTCATTCGCAGCTAAGTATTTGCGTCAGTCAGTATTTATTTGACCGATTTGGGTTCCGTCTCTGCACTGATTGGTGCCCAATAGGTACCCGCTGCATGATTAATTCTTAAAAAATTGCAGCATGTAGGATGGCAATGGAGCGCGGGGACAGCTTGGACGCCGATCCACAGTCTGTCGCCACCTTAGGCCTAAGCCCTCTGCTAAGTAGCTTGATTGGCCAAAGTCCAGCTGAGTTACTCCCAGGGCCTCCGGAGGTAGATCCGTTCTACCAGTCTCCTCGATCCATGAGGGCTGACCTCGCCGGCAAGATGGGGATGCGCGTGAGCGTAGGGGCTCATACCCATTGAGCGCTGGGAGAGACTTCGAAGGGCCTGGATGCCGATGACCGTCCCCTCATAAGAGCCCGTCCGAGTAATGCTCTCGACGGCGAGGCCAGAGGGTGATTCACTCGGCTCATGTCCAAGGTGTTTCGATCCTGGAATGTGGATCAGGGCTGGTTGCTGCCGCCCTCGCTGCACGAGTTCGTGCCGCCCGGGCACATGGCGCACTTCGTTCGCGACACGGTGCGGGAAGCGCTCGACCTCTCGGCCATCCTCGACACCTACACCGAGGAGCGAGGCTACCCACCCTACCATCCGGGGATGATGGTGGCACTGCTGCTCTACGGCTACAGCCGCGGCCTGTACTCGTCGCGTCAACTCGCTCGGGCCCGCGAGGAACGGGTCAACGTCATGGCGGTGACCGGCCTGAACCGGCCAGACTTCCGCACCATCGCCGACTTCCGCAAGCGCCACCTCGTGGCCCTGTCGGACCTGTTCGTGCAGGTGCTGCGCCTGTGCCGCGCGGCTGGTCTGGTGCAGTTCGCCCACGTGGCGGTGGACGGGACCAAGGTGAAGGCCAACGCCTCTCGCCACAAGGCGATGAGCTACGGACGCATGAAGACGGCCGAGCCGGCGCTGGCCGCCGAGGTCGACGCCTGGCTGGAGCAGGCGCGCGAGGCGGACGCGGCCGAGGATGCGGTGCAGGGCGCGAACCGACGGGGCGACGAGACACCGGACTGGATGGCCGACAAGCAGCGACGGCTGGAGACGATCCGCGCCGCGAAGGCCGCGTTGGAAGCGGAAGCGGTCGATCCGCCCACCCCGGAGGACGAGAGCGGGCCGGGTGCGTCCTCGGGCATGCGCTGGCAGGGTCGACCCCTACGTGGTGAGGACGGCGGTCCGCCAGATCGGGCGCAGCGCAACTTCACAGACCCGGACAGCCGCATCCTGCCCACGCGCGACGGGTTCGTGCAGGGCTACAACGGGCAGATCGCCGTCGATGCCGCGCATCAGATCATCGTGGCGCATCGCCTCGTGACGAACGCCGCCGACGCCCGCGCCCTCGTGCCGCTCATCGACGACGTCCGCGCTCATCTCGGGCGTAAGCCGTGCGAGGTCTCGGGCGATGCAGGCTTTGCCAACGAGGCGAACCTGGCCGCGCTGAAGCAGCGGCGGATCACCGCCTATCTGGCTCCGGGACGGGCGCGTCACGGCGAGGCGGATGCGGCCGGTCGTCGGACGCTGACAAAGACGCCCCTGATGCGTGCGATGGCCGCGCGGCTGAAGCAGGCTGGCCGCCGGAGCCGCTACCGCCTGAGGAAGCAGGTCGTGGAGCCGGTGTTTGGGCAGATCAAGCAGGCCAGAGGCTTCCGGCAGTTCTTGCTCCGGGGCCTCGATCAAGTCCAGGGCGAATGGGCGATGATCTGCACCGCCCACAACCTCCTCAAGCTGGCCGAGGTCGGCCGCTGAGCATGACACAGGCTGGATCGCCCTGATCTCAACCCCAATCTCAATTCGCAAACCCGTTACTCAGACGGGCTACTAGTCTTCAAGGATAGGCGTGCCGCCGGTTCCGTTCGAAGGCCTGCTCGCAGGCCTGATCGAACAGGGCGCAGGGGGGCCTCTCGCCGTTGGGCTCCGTCAGCATCGGCTGACCGCCAATGTCGCCCAGGGAATGTTCCTGCGAATAGCGGGAGCGCGGATCGAAATATGGATCGCTCGTGTAACTGCTCATGAAGGCACCGCCCGCTGGCTGTTCGTTCCGGGCCAGAGCAGAAGTGGCCCATTGCGAAAGGATCGCCAGAGCCGCGAGGACGCGGATGGGCTGTCTCGACATCGGGAACTCCGAACGCGCAAGCCTGCCAAGCCGGCGGCGACGGAGAACGGTGGCTAACAAACCCTGATCAGGCAATCGAATAAACATTTGATTGCTAAAGTAAAATACTCGCTTTTAATTTTAATTTATTAATTAAATATTTGGCTATTTTGCGCTTTATCCGTCCCTTCGCCTCACAGGCTAGTTACTCCCCACCTTTTAAAGGC